>JACQUR010000272.1 GCA_016210245.1 Chloroflexota bacterium | reverse complement strand
GCTCTGAATGGTGGATCCGGCCAGGGCGAGGGTGTGGATGGGCGAGCAGCAGTAGGCCTTGAGGTCGCCGCCGGTGGCGTTGGTGCAGCCAGCATGCTCGGCCATAGCCTTGGCCAGGCTGCCCGCGCCGCGCTGATAGCGGTCGCCCGAGGCCTCCTCGCCGTTGCCCAGCACGTAGTCCACCTGGTCAGGGGCTGGCGCCCCCTCCAGCGCCAGGGCGTGGCGCAGGGCCATCATGCCCGAGGCCACGCAGGCCAGATTCTCCATCAGGATATGGCCGGTGAGGGTGGGGTCTTCCTCGTGGCCTCGCAGGACGCAGCCCACCAGGCGGTCGCGGTCCACGAAGAGCGGGGCCGAGTCGGGCTCGTGCGTGGCGGCCTCGACGCGCTCCATCGGCACCCCGTGGCCGATGCGCTCGAGATCGGCCGGGCGGATGAGCGGGTGTGGGGCGAGCGCCTTCCGCGCCTGCTCGACGAACCCTTCCTCCAGCAGCACCAGGTTGAAGTTGTCGCACAGCTTCAGCAGGGCCAGGAACTCGTGCTCCGGCATGATCTCGCCGTACGGGCCGAAGCGCGAGGCGCCCGCCACCGGCTGGCGGTACCAGGGGCGGGGGATGTCCCAGAGCGCATCCGGGCGCAGGTTGCCGATGAACACCTGGTGGGGCGGGTAGGCACGCGCGTCTTCGTAGTTGCGCAAGCTCGACAGGATGTCGGGCTGCAGGTCCGGCGTCTTGTCCAGCTCGCGGGTGGGCTTGGAGCCGTAGCGGACCCGCCCGGGCAGGTGGGCCAGAAAGTACGACGCGCCGGTGACAACGGGAAAGCGCTGCAAGTCCTGATTGGGCACCCTGTTCCTCCTGTGCCTCGTTTCCGCTGGCCCGGCGCCGGCCCTCCAGGGGTCAGCCGCGTCAGGTCGCACGGGTGCGGTCCGCTCGGTGGGGGCAAGGGGCGACTCCGGCCTCCTGTCCCACTGGGACGCGCTGGCGTGGCCTTTATATATAGTACACATGTCGTCGGGAATCAAGTGCAGGGCAGGGTCTGGTGTGGCCAGTTGCCATGCCGGTGGTCGCCGAGCCGTAGGGGGCGACGGCTCTGTCGCCCCGCCGCCCCGAGGGCGGCAGAGCGTGGTGCCCAGGGGGCCGGAGGAGAGCTGCTCGCCGGCCCCCTGGTCGCCACGCCTTGCCGCCCTCGGGGCGGCGGGGCGACAGAGCCGTTGCCCCCTACGGACCGGGGGCGGCGAGGCGATGGGGCCGTCGCCCCTACGCAGGGGGAGCGACCGCTCGGTTGTCCCATCCCGCTCCCCACCCGGCACAAGCCCTGGACGCCCCCGACTACTCGACCGATGCTCCAGCGCGGGCGCCTCTTACCCATCACCCTGCGCGAACACCTGGCACACCCACCGAGCCGGCTGCATCCATGGCCGGCTTGCACGTTTCAGTCCGGCGTGTTTCCGGCGAGTCTGGCGTGCGAAGATGGGCGGGGGAGGGGAGGAGATGAGAACGCTCGCCGTTGGAGCAGAGCCCGAGGTGCGCGCCCTCGTGGAGCGCGCGTTGCTGCTGCGCGGACACGAGGTGGCGGCGCTCGCCGATGCCGAGACGGCCTGGCAGGCCTGGCAGCGGGAGGCCTTTCCGCTCGTCGTCCTGGTCGCCTCCGGTTCGTTCCTGCCCGGCAAGGATGGACTGGAGCTCTGCGCCCGGATCCGAGGTGCGCCGCGCGGCGACACCAGCGTGATCCTGGCAATCGCCGGACGGGAAACTCCCCAGGGGCTCGCGGCTGCCCTCGACGCCAGCGCCGATGACTACCTGTGCCTCGAACAGCCGTGCGCGCTTGCGGCCCTGGAGGCGCGTCTCGCTGTCGCCGAGCGACACGTTGCCCGCATTGCGGAGCGCAAGCGGATCGATGCAGCACCAGCGCTGCAAGCGCTGCACGATGCCCTGACCGGCCTCCCCAACCGCGCCCTGCTCTACGACCGGCTGCACCAGGCCATCCTCACCGCCCGCCGGAACAATGCCGCGCTCGCCCTGCTGGTGATGGACCTGGACCGCTTCAAGGAGGTGAACGACGCGCTTGGCCACTGCGCCGGCGACCTGCTGGTGCAACAGGTGGGCCAGCGCCTGCGGGGTGTGCTGCGGGCCTCCGACACGGTCGCCCGCCTGGGCGGAGACGAGTTCGCGGTGGTGCTGCCCGGAACCAACGGCGAGGGCGCCACCCTGGCCGCGCGCAAGCTGCTGCACGCCCTGGAAGAACTCTTCGTGGTCGAGGGGCAGAGCCTCGACGTCGGGATGAGCATTGGCATTGCCCTCTACCCGCTTCACGGCGAGGACGTGGAGACGCTGCTGCGCCGCGCGGATATCGCCATGTACCTGGCCAAGCGGGGCCGAGGCGGGTACGCGGTCTACACCTCCGAGCAGGACCAGCACACGCCGCACCGTCTGGCGCTCATGGGCGAGCTGCGCACGGCCATCGAGCAGGAGCAACTGCTCCTGCACTACCAACCCCAGGTACACTTCAAGAGCGGCCAGGTGGTGGGCCTGGAGGCGCTGGTCCGCTGGCAGCACCCACAGCGCGGCCTGATCCCGCCCGACCAGTTCATCACCCTGGCCGAGCGAACGGGCTTGATCCAGCCTCTCAGTCGGTGGGTGCTGGGCCAGGCCCTGCGCCAGTGCCAGGCCTGGCGCCAGGCCGGGCTGGCCCTCCCGGTGGCCGTGAACCTCTCGGCCCGCAACCTCCACGACCCGCACCTGCCGGGCATGATCGCCACGCTGCTGGCCACCTGGGGCCTGCCGCCTCCCTGGCCGAGCGTGGAGATCACCGAGAGCGCCGTGATGACCAATCCCCACCGGGCGATAGAGGTGCTCGGGCGCCTGCAGGCGATGGGAGTGCGGATCAGCATCGACGACTTTGGCACTGGCTACTCGTCGCTGGCCTACCTGAAGCGGCTGCCGGTGGACGAGCTGAAGATCGACAAGACCTTCGTGCGCACCATGGCCGTAGACAGGAAGGACCTGGCCATCGTGCGGGCGACCATCGAGCTGGCCCACAGCCTGGGCCTCAGCGTGGTAGCCGAAGGGGTGGAGAACCAGGCCACCCTGGACCACCTGGCCGCCCTGGGCTGCGACGCCGCCCAGGGCTATTACCTGAGCCGCCCCCTGCCCGCGCCCGAGCTGGTCCGCTGGCTGGCCGAGTCGCCCTGGGGGCCGAAACCGCAGGGGAGCAGGAACCAGAAGTCACAGAGTACCAGCAACTTAACATAAAAACCTAGGGTTAACCCTGTTCTCAAACGGCCCCCATTTGTGTTATGAAACAGGGGGCCGCTCCGCCAGGCGGTGCGGCCACCACATACTACCTGCACACAGGAGGGAGCACATGGACCTGACAGCACTGCACGAGGCAGTTCGAGCGGTAGCGAAGGGCGAGCGTCCTGACGGGGGTGCGTTGCGGCGCATGTCGCCGGCCGAGCGGGAGGCCTTCGTGGCCTTGCGGCGCCGGGTGCGGAGCGTCGGTGGCAAGATCGAGCGGCTGGTGCCACCGGGCGACTCGGCCATCTGGGCCGCCAAGGCACCTGCAGAGCAATCCTACTGACCAGTCCGATCTTCGTGGAGAGGCGGGTGACGGATCGCTTCACCCAGGTCGCGGATCACGTTCGTGCCATGATTGCTCAAGCCTCTGGTTCCGCAGCGTTCCGCGATCTGCTAACTCGGCTCATGGCCAGGCCGGATTTCCTCGCCCCGCAGCGCCCGATGAACTGGCCGTCCTTCGTGCTCGATCCGTGTGAAGCACTGGGCGGTGATCCAGAGGCTGCGATCGGCGCCGCGGCGGCGGTGGAATTCGCCATCTCCTCCACTGATATCGCCGACGACATAGCCGATGACGAGTGGGACAGCCGGATCGGGCAGTGGACGCGCGCGCTGAACGCGAGCATGGCCTTGAGCTGGCTGGGCCAGTACTGCGCGTGCCAGTTGGCTGGGCGACTCGGTGCGGAGCGGGCACGCCTGATCGGGTTGCTGCTCGCTGAGGGCATGGTGACCTCATGCACGGGGCAGGACCTCGACCTGATGTTCGAGACCAGGTCGGAGGTGAGCGAGGAGATGGCGCACGAGATGACCCGCTGGAAGTCTGGATCGCTGGTCGCTATGGCGTGCAAGGTGGGGGCGGCGGTCGCGACGGACAATCCAGCAGTATTGGAGGTGGTAGGTCAGTTCGGCACCCATGTGGGGGTCGTCGGCCAACTTCTCAATGACCTGGCCGGCGTGGCTCCCGATGACCCGGCGCGAGGAAGCGACCTCCGCCGACGAAAGAAGACTCTGCCCGTCGCCTACGCCCTGCGCTGCGCCCGCGAGGAGGGTCTCTCCTCCGTCCTGACCTGGTACGAGGGTACTGCGCCGCACACAGACGAGAAGGAGGAGCAGTTGGCGACGACGATTCGCGACCTGGGCGCTTTGCACTACGCCTGGGTCGTGGCCGACAGCCATCGCCGTGAGGCGTTCGATGGACTGGCGGCACTAGCCAGGCTAACGGGGCGCGAGGAGGTCTTGCGCCTGCGCCGCCTGGTGCCCACGACGGGTGCCCAGCGGACGCAGGGGGAAGCACACTAGGACGGATGCGATGCAGTGGCGTTGCGGCGCACGCTGGGTGACCGCCACAGCGGTTGTCGTGGCCTTGCTTGGTTTCGGCCAGCTCAGCCTGGCCGAAACCAGCCGCCCCGGCTGGCTAGGGCTGCGCGCTGAACGCAGAGGCGACCTCCTCGTGGCCACCTGGGTGCAGCCGGCCGGCTGGGCTTGGGATGCTGGGGTTCGGCCAGGAGATACCGTCACTGCGGTTGCAGGTGAACCGGTTACACTGCGTGACGACCCGTCCGCTGTAGCTGCCGCGTCCGTCGTTCAAGTGCAGTCCGCCTCCGGGCAAGTAGTTACCGCATCAGTCGGCTCATTGGCTATTCTGGCCTCTGACCTTCAGCGCCTGAGCTTCCTCGCAACCGCGGGGTGCTTCGTAGCCGTCGGCGGCATCGTTTTCGTGCTCGCGGCGGACATTGTTGCGGCCAGTGTTGTCCTCGCATTCGCCGTCGCGGCGGCGACAGCGCTGGTGGCTGCTATCGCCACGCCCTCCGGGGCGACCTGGGCACTTGGGCTCGAGTATGTTGCCCTCGTCAGCTTCGGCGCGACGACGTTCCTGCTGTTCCTTGCCTTTCCCATCAACCGCCTCAGCGTACGCTCGGGCCGACAGTCAGCGGTGGGCTGCCTGGTTGTGCATGCGGCGCTGGTGTTGCTCTATGGGTGGGTGCTCGCCTTCAACTCCGCCGCCTACGACGCGGTCCGAAACGTGTTGTTCAGCGTCCTGGCAGCGGACCTGGTCGGGGCAAGCGTGCTTGCCGTCACCGCTCTGCTCGGAGCATCGCCTGGGCAGCGGGAAGCTAGGCGAGCGCTGGGCCTGGTCGCTCTCGGGACAGTTGCCGGCCTCGCCCCCTTCTGCCTGCTCAGCCTGGGCCCCTACCTGCTGGGCACCGGGGCCCTTGTGCCGCCTGACATCGCGATCCTCAGCATCGTGCTCCTGCCGGCCAGCCTCGGCGGGGCCGTCTTGAGCCGCCAGTTCCTGGGCATCGAGCGCCTCGTCCGCCGAGGCATGCTGGCGCTCATCGTCTGGATCGGGCTGCTCGCCCTCTATACCGTTGGCCTCGACGTGCTCGAGCGCGGGGCCGCGGGGCAGAGTAGCTTCCTCGCGGCGCTGCTCGGCTCGACCGTGCTGAGCGTCGCCCTCATCGCCGGGACGTTCCCGCTCGTCCAGGCCTGGCTGCGCCGGGCGCTCGAGCGCGTGCTGTTCCACGATGTCTACGACTACGCGGGAACGCTGCGGCAACTGGGCGGCGAGATCGTCTGCCTGAGCGGGGTCGAGACGATCGCCCAGCACGTGCTCGGCCGGCTGGGCAGGACCCTCGACCTCTCCTGGGCGGCCATCGCGCTCGACGCCGATGCCCCGCCTCCCCGGCTGCACCGCTGGGGCACGTGCCCGGCCGAGGTCGAGGCGCTGGCGAGCGCGGCGGAGGGTGGCCGTGGCGTGCAGCGCGAGGGCACTGCAGCCCAGCTCGTGCCGCTGGTCACGGAGCGGGTGGCCATCGGCAGGCTCGTCCTCGGGCCGAAGCGACACGACGTGGACCTCTCGCCAGAGGATAGTGCGCTGGTTGCCACCCTCGCCCCGCTCGTCGCCACGGCGCTCCAGAACGCGCTGCTCGTCCGCCGCCTGGAGGCCCAGGTGGGCGCCCTGGAGGAGCGGGAGCGCGCGCTGGCGGCTCTGAGCGCGCAACTGATGCACGTCCAGGAGGAGGAGCGCCGACGGATCGCCCTGGACCTGCACGATGACCCGCTCCAGCGGGCGATCCTGCTGGCGCGCGAGCTGAAGGACGCGCCCCAGGATCGCTACATCGAGCGCTGCCGCCGGGCAGTGGACGAGATCATCGACGCCTTGCGGGCGATCTGCACCGACCTGAGGCCGCTCGCCCTGGACGACTTCGGGCTGGCGGCCGGGCTGGAGTGGCTGGTCAACGACGTCCGGGCCCGCTCCGACCTCGCCGCCAGCCTGGTCGTCGAGTCGACCGCGCAGGCGCCCGGGGGGCGCCTGCCGGCCGATCTCGAAGTCGCCCTCTACCGCGTGGCCCAGGAGGCGCTGAACAACTGCCTGAAGCACGCCCAGGCTACGCGGGTCATGGTGGCGCTGTCACAGAACGGGGAGGGGATCTGGTTGAAGGTGGCCGACAACGGGCAGGGGCACGCTGCCGCCGCCGATGCCAACGGCGCCTCCTCCTCGCACCTCGGGACGCTCGGGATGCGCGAGCGCCTGAAACCGTGGGAAGGAGTCCTGACCTTGGAAGCCGATCGCGAGGGGGGAACAGCCGTGCTAGCCCACATCCAACTGGGAGGCAACGATGGCGCTGGACGTTGAGCAGCTACCGATCCGCGTCGTCCTCGTCGACGACCACCCCGTGATGCGCTCCGGGACGCAGATCCTGCTCGAGCAGGCGCCGGGCATCGAGGTGGCCGGCGTGGCCGCAAAGGGTGGGGAGGCGCTGCGCCTGGTCGATGTCCACCGCCCGGACGTCCTGCTGCTCGACCTGCGCTTGCCCGACGTGAGCGGAGTCGCCGTCGCCCAGCGGGTGCGCGCCTGGTACCCGGATGTGGCGGTGCTGGCGCTCACCGGCTACGACGACGTGGGGTATTTTCGGGCGCTGCAGCAGTTGGGTATCCAGGGGTACCTGCGCAAGACCGCCTCGGGCGATGAGATCGTCGCCGCGGTGCGGATGGCGGCGGCGGCGGCCCGATCGGGCCTGGTAGCCGCGGGCGCCGAGGCGTTCTGGATGGGCGCGGAGCCGCTCACCGAACGGGAGAGGGAGGTGCTGCGGCTGCTGGCGGTCCGCCGGCGCAACCAGGAGATCGGCGAAGAGCTGGGCCTGTCGAAGAAGACGGTGGAGTTTCACGTCTCCCACATCCTGGAGAAACTGGGCGCGCGCTCGCGCGAGGAGGCCATCGACAAAGGTCGCGAGTTGGGCCTGGTGGGACCGGACGGCCAGGCTGGGGTGGAGACGCGGGGTCCTTCGTCCGGCTCAGGTCCTTCGACCAGCTCAAGTCCTTCGACCAGCTCAAGTCCTTCGACCAGCTCAGGATGAGCGGGAGAACGGGGCCGGACCTAACCCCCCCGCCCCCTTCCCTACCAGGGAAGGGGGGAACCTGGGCGCAAGCCTTGCGCTCCTACGGCTCCCC
The DNA here is from genome assembly GCA_016210245.1 of Chloroflexota bacterium. Taxonomy (GTDB): domain Bacteria; phylum Chloroflexota; class UBA6077; order UBA6077; family JACQUR01; genus JACQUR01. The sequence continues at coordinate 39 of JACQUR010000272.1, read as the reverse complement.
CTTCCCTGGTAGGGAAGGGGGCGGGGGGGTTAGGTCCGG
>JACQUR010000018.1 GCA_016210245.1 Chloroflexota bacterium | reverse complement strand
CCCCTCCCCTGGTAGGGGAGGGGCCGGGGGTGAGGTCCGGAGAGGGGCCGGGGGTGAGGTTCCGCTCCCGCCTGGCCCTCGGCTGGACCGGCACCCTGCGGCAGTGGCAGGTCCTCTCCGGAGGCATCGTGGTGCTGGGCGCCTTCTACCTGATGGTCTACACCTTCGTCCACCTGCTGGTGGCCAGCGACCTGGCCATCAGCCTGGTGCCGGGCTGGAGGAGCGCGGTCATCCCGCCCTACCACGGCGTCTCCGGCCTCCAGGCAGGGATCGCCACTACCCTGCTGGGCCTGGCCGCGCTGCGGCGCTTCGGCCGGCTGGAGCGCTACATCGGCCTCGATCCGTTCTGGGGCGCGGCCAGGATCCTGCTGGCGCTCTCGCTCCTGTTCTTTTACTTCACCTGGTCGGAGCTGCTCACCACCTGGTACGGACGCATGCCGGAGGAGCAGCAGGTGCTCGCCCTGCTCATGTTCGGGCCGTACCTGGTGCCCTTCGTGCTCTCGTTCTGCCTCAACTTCGTGCTGCCCTTCCTGCTGCTGATCTGGAATCCCATCCGGGTCAGCATCGCCGGCCCGACCTTCGTGGCCGCGCTGGTGCTGCTGGGCAACTTTGTCGACCGCGTGCGCATCTACGTGGCGGCCTGGTCGGTGGCCGGCCCGGTTGGCCAGCACCTGGAGCACCTGCCGCCCGCGCAGCTCCCGGGCCCGCTGGACGTGCTGGTCGTGCTCGGGGCGCTGGCCGCGGTAGGGCTGCTCTACCTGCTGGCGTTGCGGCTGGTCCCCGGGGTTTCGCTGTGGGAGTACAAGAACGCGCTCCTGCTGCGGACCGAGCAGCCCTATCTGAAGACCGAGGTGGCCGTCATTGCCAAGCCGCGCTGAGGGAGGCTGAAGGATGCAGGAGCGCTACGACCTGCCACCCGCCAGAGTCAACGACGACCTGCTGCGGTTCGCGCTGAAGACCCCGCTCTGGTTCTGGTTCGCCGCCGCTGCCCTGGGCCTGGTGGTCGGGGCCGGAGTGATCGCCTTCAGCCTGATGGTCATCTACGGCCTGCAACTGCTGGGCTACACCAACACCGTCTACTGGTCGGTGCTGATCACCAACTTCGTCTTCTGGGTTGGGATCAGCCACGCCGGGGTGATGATCTCGGCTATCCTGCGCCTGAGCCAGGCCGAGTGGCGCCGCCCGGTCACCCGCGCCGCCGAGGTGCTGACCATCTTTGCCCTGGCGACCGCGGCTATCTTCCCACTCATCCATAGCGGGCGACCCTGGCGGACCATCTACTGGGTCTTCCCCTACGACTTCGCGCGCGGCATCTGGCCGGACGTCCGCTCGGCGCTCATCTGGGACCCGAGCGCCATCTTCACCTACCTGACCTCCAGCTCGCTCTTCGTCTACGTGGCCCTGGTCCCGGATCTGGCGGTCGCCCGCGACCGCTCGACCGGCTGGCGCCGCCGCTTCTACGGCCTGCTGGCGCTCGGTTTCCACGGCTCGGTCCGCCAGTGGAAGCTCCAGGCCATCGCCGGCATCCTGCTCTCGGCGCTCATCCTGCCCACCTTCGTCTCGGTCCACTCGATCGTCTCCTGGGACTTCGCCATGGCCCTCGTGCCCGGCTGGCACTCCACCATCTTCGCCCCCTACTTCGTCATCGGCGCTGTCCACTCCGGCGTCTCGGCGGTGGCGACGCTCATGGCCATCCTGCGCCGCATCTTCCACCTGGAGAACTACATCACCCACGACCACTTCGATGCCCTGGGGCGGCTGCTGCTGGTCGTCTCGACCACCTGGCTGTTCTTCTTCCTGACGGACTTTTACTTCGGGGTCTTCAGCCGCGAGCCGATGGAGTTGGCGGTCTGGGAGCTGCGCCTGTTCACGCCCCCCTACAACGTGCTGTTCCCCATCTTCCTGCTGACCGCCTACCTCATCCCGGTCCCCTTCTGGCTCTTCCGCCGCTGCCGCCGCAACGTGGCCATCATGTTCTGGACCTCGCTGCTGGTCAACGTGGGCATGTGGCTGGAGCGCTACATCCTGATCGTCCCGCCGCTCTCCTTCAAGCAGCCGTTCACCTTCGAGTGGGTTCCGGCCTACACGCCGCAGCCCGTCGAGTACGTGCTCACCCTGTTTGGCTTCGGCCTGGTCGCCTCGGGCATTCTGCTGTTCTCGAAGCTCTTCCCGATCATCCCGCTCTTCGACATCAAGGAGGGGCAGGTGTTGAAGCGAGAGGTCCAGGTCGGCCGGGTGCGCGTCCCGGCCGTCATCCGTGAATAGCGGAGTGCAGATTTGAGATTTGAGAGTGCAGATTGCAATCTGCACTCTCAAATCTCAAATCTGCACTCTCACATCGAGGAGGTGACGTATGGCGCAGATGGTGCGCGAAGCGGTGCTCGGGCTGTTCCGCGAGCCGGAGGCCGTGGCGAGAGCGTTGGACGGCCTGCGGGCGGCGGGCTTCGCCGGGCACGAGCTGAAGGTGCTTAGCGGCGCCCCCTACCCCGAGGGGGCGTTCGGGGAGGAGCCGGAGCGGCACCGCCTGTACGTCTTCCCCTTCATCGGGGCGGCGTGCGGCTTCTCGGTGGGGTTGCTGCTGACGGTGGGGACCCAGCTCTCCTACCCCCTGGCCACCGGCGGCAAGCCGATCCTCTCCATCCCGCCGATGATCAACGTCATGTACGAGGGCACGATGCTCGGCGCGATCCTGTTCACGGTGCTCGGTATCCTGTTCGAGTCGCGCCTGCCAGACCTGCGCGACTGGCGCTCGGAGCCGTACGACCCGCGCATCAGCGAAGGGTACCTGGGCGTGGTCGTGACGCGGGCGGAGGGCCGGGTGGCTGCGGTGGACCGCACCCTGCGCGACGCGGGGGCGGTGGACGTCGTTCTCCCGACGCGGGGACACGAGGACACGGAGACGCGGAGATGAGACGAGATGTCACTATCCCCGCGTCTCCGCGTCCCCGCGTCTCCGCGTCCCCGCGTCTCCGCCTCTCCGCGTCGGCGATAGCCGCCCTCGCCCTCCTCGCCGCCGCCTGCACCTCGGGCCAGTACCCGCTCGACCTCTTTCCGGAGATGCACTACCAGGCCTCGCAGCGCCGCCTGGAGCCGGATCGCCTGGCGCCGCCCGAGGGGGCCGTGCCCTTCCAGGGCCGGTCCAGCGGGCCAGAGCTCTACGGTCCGACTTCTGCTGCCACGCCAGCACCGGCCGAGCGCGTGGCTCAGCCCGCGCTCACCTTCACCGAGGCCGCCACGCTCCAGAACCCCGTCCCCCGCACGCCAGACACGATGGAGCGAGCGCGCCAGGTCTTCCGGGTGAACTGCGCTCTCTGCCACGGCCAGGATGGCCACGGCCAGAGCGTCGTCGCGCAATACTTCGCCCAGGCCGGGTTCGTCCCGCCGGTCGACTTTGCCAGCCAGCGCGTCCGCGCCCGCGCCGACGGCCAGCTCTACTGGATCGTGACCAACGGCCTCGGGAACATGCCGCCCTTCGCGAACTTGCTGGCCGAGGAGGAGCGCTGGATGGTAGTGTACGTGATCCGCGAGGTGCAGGGACCGTAATGGCGGGAGTCGGGGGCTTCGTCGTCCTCATCACGGTGCTCTTTGCCGCGCCGCTGGCCCTCGGTTCATACGTCGTCGTCCAGGGGGCCAGCCGCCGGGTGGTGCTGGCCTGGTTCGGCTTCCTGGCCGCGCTCTTCCTGGTCGCCCTCGGCCTGGGCGCCCTGGTCCTGCTCACCACGCCGCTGTAACCGGGACAAGGCGGGGGCGAAGCAGTCGCCCATCGGTCTGTGACCCGTCCATTGCCAGGTCCACCCGCCGCCCTGAAGGGCGGCAACCTCCCCCCCATGGGCGAAGACTCCGCAAGCTTGCGGGCGGGTCCGCCCAGTACTGGTGCGTGGAGATCGTAGGGGCAGACGGCCCTGTCTGCCCGCCGCCCCGAGGGCGGCAAGGGGTGGTGGCCAGGGGGCCGGCCAGCAGCTCT
>JACQUR010000279.1 GCA_016210245.1 Chloroflexota bacterium | reverse complement strand
TCGAGCAGGAGCTGGGCAACCTCCTGTCCAACGCCGCCAAGTACGGCTCTCCGTCAACCGAGATCCGGGTCGAAGTGGCACGTCGGAAGGCGGAGGTGGAGGTCGCGGTAGCCAACCAGGGGCCGGGCATCCCGCCCGAGGACCTGCCCCACCTCTTCACCCGCTTCTACCGCGCGCGGCAGGCCCGGGCCGAGCGCGCGGCCGGGCTGGGGCTGGGGCTGTACATCAGCAAGGGCCTGGTGGAGGCGCACGGCGGCCGCCTGTGGGCCGAGAGCACCCCTGGCCAGACCACCACCTTCCGCTTTACCCTGCCGGCCAGCCGGGTGGCGAGTGGCTAGGGCTGCGTTACCGCTGATCTGCAGAGTTCCACCCCCGCCGCCCTGAAGGGCGGGCCTGGGGGCCTGGCGGCTTGAGGCCCGCCCTTCAGGGCGGCGGGTGGACCTGCCAACTGACGAGTCACAGAGCCCTAATCGCCGAACTCCTGGCTGAACATGAGGCCGCGGAACTCGCTCTTGATGGACCCGATGCCGATGCGGCTGAACTCGGGGCGCAGAATATTGGCCCGGTGGGCGGGGCTGTTCATCAGGTTCTCGTGAGCGGTCTGCACGTTGGGCGCGTAGGCCAGGTTCTCGCCAGTCCGGGTCAGGTCGATACCCGCCTGCTTGATCCGGTCCACGGGCGAGCCGGTGACGGGCGAATCGTGGGCAATGTAGCCGAGCTTGAACATCTCCAGGCTGTGGGCGCGGGCCACCTCGCGCAGCCGCTCGTCCGGCTTGAGCGGCGGCAACCCGGCCTTCGCCCGCTCGCGGTTGACCAGGTCCAGCATCTGTTCCTCCGCGCCCGGGTCCGGTTCGAGCTGTCCAACCGCCCCGAGCTCGAGCTGCATCCCCTGCTCGGTCTGGGGAGGCGTGAGGACCATCAGGGACAGGCCTTCGCCCAGTTCGCGCCCCACCAGCGACTCGAACCGCTGCGACTCGCGCAGCACGACAGACACCAGCCGGCTGGCCAGGGCGGAGCGCTCGATGCCGGCCGAGACTTGCGGGGCTAGAGGAAACATGGTGAACGGCAGCAGGACCAGGGCGGCGTAGGAGAGCCCTTTGACGGCCCCAGGCACGACGCCCAGCCCACGGTCGACCCACCGCAGCGGCCCCAGCAGCACCCGCAAGGGGCGGCCAAGGCGCAACAGCAGGTCCACGACGGTGGTGTAGACGAGCTGGACCACCACGATGAGACCGAGGAAGGCCCCGAGGGTGGCAACCGCCTTGGGCACGTCCACGACCTGCAGGGCGAGAGCGGCAATCTGCTGGTGTCCAAGCGCCGCGGCGCTGACGGACACTGCCAGGCCCAGGAGGTCGAGCGCGGACCCGATGAATCCCTCGCGGAACCCGGCGACGATCGTGACCAGCACGATGGCCACGACACCCCAATCGACCCAGTTGAGCTGCTGGACGAGCTGTTGAATATCCATGCCCCAGATTGTGCAACAAACGGCCGCGCACGCCAAGAGGCAGTCCCAACAGGCGTTGACGCCCGGCAGCGAAGCCGTTAGGCTCTCGGCCTGTATGGAGTACACGAGAGCACCCCGGGGGATGTTCCCCGCCCTGGCCAATCGCAACTACCGCCTCTTTCTGGCGGGCCAGCTCGTCTCCCAGAGCGGCATCTGGGTGCAGCGCATTGCCCAGTCGTGGCTGGTGCTGGAGCTGACCGAGTCGCCTGTGGCCCTGGGTACGGTGACCGCGCTGCAGTACCTGCCCATCCTGCTCTTCTCGCTGTTCGCCGGCACCCTCGCCGACCGCTATCCGAAGCGGCGGGTGCTGGCCGCCATCCAGGCTGCTGCCATGCTCCAGGCGCTGGCGCTGGCCCTGCTGGTGGCCAGCGGCCAGGTCCAGCTCTGGCACGTGTACGTCCTGGCCTTCGTCCAGGGCACGACCAGCGCCCTGGAACAGCCAATCCGCCACGCCTTCCCCTCCGAGTTGGTCGGACGCGATCTGCTGGCCAACGCGGTCGCGCTCAACTCGGCGGTGTTCAGCACTGGGCGCGTGTTCGGCCCGGCGGTGGGCGGGTTCGTAGTGGCCTGGCTGGGCCTGGAAGCCGCCTTCTTGCTGAATGGCGCCAGCTACCTGGCCGTGCTGGCGGTCCTGGCGCTCATGCGCCTGGACGGGCTGGTGCGTCCCGACCCTGCCGGCCGCGGCGGCCTCTTCGCCCAACTGGGGGAGGCGTTCGGGTACGCGGCGCGCACGCCGCCGATCGTTTTCACCCTGGGCGTGCTGACCTGCCTGGCCATCTTCGGGTTCAACTACAGCACCTTCCTGCCCCTGCTGGCCCGCTACCAGCTCGGCCTGGGCGCGTCCGGCTTCGGACTGCTGAGCGCCGCGCTCGGCAGCGGCTCGCTGGTCGGCGCCCTGGCCGTGGCGCGCTGGGGTCGAGCCTCGGCCCGCCGGCTGGTTGGCGCCGGGATCGCCTTCTCCGCCCTGCTGGCTGGCGTCGGGCTCTCGCCGTGGTTCGCCCTCAGTCTGGCGCTCCTGGCAGCCCTGGGCATGGCCGGGGTGGTGTTTACCACGACCGCGAATACCAGCCTGCAGTTGGGCGTGCCGGAGGCCATGCGGGGCAGGATCATGGGCCTGTACAGCTTGCTCCTGGCCGGGATGACCCCACCCGGGGCAACCTTCACCGGCGCGCTGGCCGACAGCGCGGGCATCGGCGCCACCCTGGAGGTGGAAGCGCTGGTGTGCCTGGCAGGGACGGCCCTGGGCCTCGGCTACCAGGCGCGCCGGCGTAGCGGCTCACCACGGAGACACGGAGACACGGAGTTTTCCTAGAAAGAACTCTCCGCGTCTCCGTGTCTCCGTGGTGAGCCGCGTCCTCGTGCTCCGCGGTGGACTCAGTGCATGGTGTAGCCGCCGTTGACTACCAGCGTCTGGCCGGTGATGAACGCCGCCTCATCCGAGGCCAGGAACACGATCGTTCCCACCAGGTCCTCCGGCACCTCGACCCGCTTGATGGCCCGGTTCTGGGCCCGGGTTTCGAACAGCTCGGCCGGGTAGACGGAGGCAGCGCTGTCGCTGGCGGTCAACCCCGGCGCGAGGGCATTGACCGTGATCCCGTCCTGGCCGACCTCGCGGGCCAGGGCGCGGGTGAAGGCGATCACCGCCCCCTTGGTGGTCACGTAGTGCAGGAAGTTCGGCATGCCACTGAACACGGTATCGGAGGTGATATTGATGATCCGCCCGTGGCCCGAGGCGCGCAAATGGGGATAGGCGGCACGGGCGCACAGGAACAGGCCCTTCACGTTGACCGCCAGCGCCCGGTCCCAGGCGGCCGGGTCCAACTCGTAGAACGGCCGTTGGGGAAAGAGCGCGGTGAACAGGGCGGCATTATTGACCAGCACGTCCAGTCGTCCGAAGCGCTCCACCACCTGGCGCACCATCCGGTCCACGCTCTGCGCGTCCGAAACATCCACCGTGAGGCCCAGCGCGTCGGCCCCCTCGGCTCTCAGCCGCGCGGCCACGCCCTCCGCCGCCGCGCCATCGATATCCGCTGCGGCCACGCGCGCTCCCGCGCGGGCCAGGCCCTGCACGTAATGCACGCCGATGCCCTTGCCGCCGCCCGTGACCACCGCCACGCGCCCCGCCAATCGTTCGTCCACCTCACCCTCCCTTGTCAGTGGTCAGTGGTCAGTGGTCAGTGGGACACTCTGCCTACTGCCTACTGCCTACTGCCTACTGCCTACTGCCTACTGCCTACTGGCCACTGGCCAGTGTAGCGCAGTTACCGACCGCTGCGCGCCCTACCCAAACGGGTAGGTGGTGGACTACCCATCGGGGTGGGGCGCGGCCTGGCGGTCCTGTATATAGTCGACGGGACACGCGACTAGAACGGCTTACGCTGCACTCCAGCCCAATAGAACCTACGTTCACGACGCGCCCCGTGAGGCAAGCGCCGGGCTATGGGTCCGTGCGCCACCCAGCCGGGGCGATGCGGCTTGCACCGGCCAGTTATCCCGCGTACACGCCGCACGGTTCCGCAGTGGTATCGCCCGGCCGTGCCCGCACACTGAACCGGGTACACACGGGTATACCGGCGCTGGTCGCCACAGGGTAACGCCGACCTGGAAGAACTCGTCGGTCGCTCCGCGCTGTGCGCGGTGGGGGATGGAAGTCGGACCATGCCGCAACTCGAGCTCGAAGCCGCTGGTCGGAGCCGAATGTACGCTCTGCTCGCGGCGGCCTATCGCTATCCCTCGTCCGAGGGGTGCGAGGCCGTTTCCAGCGGGCAGTTCCAGGGCCACGTACGCAAGGCCGCGGCCGGCCTGCCGTACCCGTTGCCCATCGACGGGGCAGCGCTCGCTCCCCCGGGGCCCGCGCCCACTACCCTGCAGGGTGCCTACGCCCACCTGTTCGACGTTGGCTCCGTAGGCGGCCCACCCTGCTCGCTGTACGAAGGGGAGTACCGCGGCAACCGCCTGGGGGTGATGGAAGACCTGCTCCGCTTCCACCGCTTCTTCGGCCTGCGCCGGGCGCCCGAGGTACACGAGCGGCCTGACCACCTGGCGGTGGAGCTGGAGTTCCTGCACTGGCTGACCTTCCAGCAGGCTCGGGCGCTGGCCAGCGGGAGGGTCGAGGCGGCGCAGTCTTACGCTGCCGCCACGCGCGACTTCCTCGCCGCCCACGTCGCGGAACTGGCCGAGCAGGTGGCCGGGCGCGTGGCGCGGCTGACGGCCGAGCCCCAATCCGAAATCCCCTTCTACCCGTCTCTGGCCCGCCTGGCGGCTGAGTTCTGCGCGCAGGATCTGCAGTACCTTTCGGACGTGGGGAGGGTTGGGGCTGCCGCCCTGAAGGGCGGGCCTCTCCGGGCCAGGCCCGCCCTTCAGGGCGGCAGCCCCACCGGGGCGCAGGGCGAGGCGGTAGCGCTGGAGTTGCGCGCTCTGTGGGAGGAGCGGCCGCCCACCCAGGGTGGCCCGGCCTACGACCTGCGGGCGGTGCGGAGCCTCGCCCTGCCCTGGGACCGGGTCGTCAAGTCCTCCCACCTGGGCAACTGCTGGTACCAGCGCGCCTGCAACTTCAACCTCTTCGTGTACGATGGGGTGGTGCTGCGCGAGGAGCAGGCCGGGAACTACCCCTCGCCCAACGACCCGTCGGTCCCGGACGCCAACCCGCGCGGCTGCCAGAAGGGGGTGTGCTACGCGAACCGGACCTACGACCCGGCCCGACTCAAGTATCCACTGAAGCGGGCGGGCGAGCGGGGCGAGGGGCGCTGGCAGCGGCTGAGCTGGGACCAGGCCCTGGCCGAGATCGCCGACCTGCTCATCGACGTGCTGGCCACCGACGGCCCGGACGCGATCTTCCAGCCTGGCGGGACCCAGGTGTACAGCCAGGCGAGCGAGGGCATGGGGGCGAACGCCTTCTTCGAGGCGCTGGGCGCGCCCCTCCCCAGCCCGAATGTGGAGATCGGCGACGACCACCAGGGGGCGGCGGTCACCGCGGGCAAGATCGTGTTTTCCGACTCGGCCGACAACTGGTTCCACGCCGACGTGATCCTGGTCTGGGGCGGCAACCCCGGCTATACCAACGTCCCCAACTACCACTATATCTCGGAGGCCCGCTACCGGGGCGCGCGAGTCATCACCATCGCGCCCGACTACAACGCCTCCGCCGTCCACGCCGATCTGTGGGTGCCGCTGAACATCGGCACCGACGCGGCTCTGGCCCTGTCGATGTGCCAGGTGATCGTGCGCGAGGGGCTGTTCAAGGCGGACTTCGTGCGTGAGCAGACCGACCTGCCCCTCCTGGTGCGGGAGGACACCGCCCGCCTGCTGCGCGAGCGCGACCTGAAGCGGGGCGGACGTGAGGACATCTTCTACCTCTACGACCAGGCCTCCGCCCAGGTGGTGGAGGCGCCGCGCAAGAGCCTGGCCCTCAACGGGCTGGTGCCGGCCCTGGAGGGTAGCTACGAGGTCGAGACGCTCCAGGGCCCGGTGCGTGCGCGGCCCGTGTTCGAGCTGCTGCGCGATCAGCTCAACAGCCGCTTCACCCCGGAGCTGGCCTCCGGCACCACCGGGGTGCCAGCCTCCCAGATCGAGACGCTGGCGCGGGAGGTGGCGACCGCCGGTGGGGTGGTCAACATCAGCACCTCCGGCTTCGGCAAGTTCTACCACGGGGACCTGATCGAACGGGCCATGATGCTGGTCTTCGCCCTGTGTGGCCACATGGGTCGCAAGGGCGCCACCTACAGCGCCTTCCCCTTCCTCTTCCCGGACACGGCCCTGGGCGCGCTGGAGCGCCACGGGAAGCAGACCCTCCAGGCGGCAGCGTCGGCGGACCCGCGCTACGCCGCCTGGCGCGCGGATGGCTACACTACCGAGATGATCCTCAACGAGTACACCAAGCAGGCGGTGGCCTCGGGGGCGATCGGGCTGCCGTCCATGGTTTCCTGGATCCATGGCGGGCTGCTGGAGCAGAACGAGCGGCACCCCAGGTGGGACCCCTACCTGAAGCGGACCCCGGGCGAGTACATGGCTGAGGCGCTGGCCAGGGGGTGGCAGGTGGTGTACCCGGCGCCGGAGAAAGAGCCCCGCATCCTGGTCGAGGTGGGCGGCAACATCTTCCGCCGCAGCCGGGCCACCGACCAGCTCATGCGCACGCTCCTGCCCAAGCTGAAGCTGGTGCTCACGGTGGACTGGCGCATGAGTGGGACAGCGCTCTACTCGGACTACGTCCTGCCCGCCTGCGGCTGGTACGAGCGCACCTCGACCTCGACGCTGAGCTCCACCCAGTCGCCCTATCTGCAGGTGCTCGGCAAGGCGGTGGATCCGCTGTACGAGTCGCTGAGCGACTGGACGATCTTCGTCCGCCTGGCCCGGGCGGTGGCGCGCAGGGCCCGCGAGCGGGGGGTGCTGACCTACCGGGACAAGGATGGCCGGGAGCGGCGCCTGGACAAGCTGGAGGAGGCGGTCACCTTTGGCGGCCTGTACGAGGAGGACGAGGAGGACATCGCCCGCGACGCCTACGTGAACTCCGGGAACGCGGAGCCGCTGGGCTGGGAGGGGTTCAAGGAGCGGGGTATCGCGGCCTTCACCAGCCTGGGCACCGGGGTGCGGTCCCTAGGCAACGCCTGCGACCTCGAGGTGGGCGAGCCGCTGGTGCCTCTCACCTGGCACACCCAGAACAAGCAGCCCTACCCTACCCTCACCCGCCGCCTCCAGTTCTACATCGACCAGGACCTCTACCTGGAGCTCGACGAGGCCCTGCCCACCCACAAGGACCCACCCATGGCCGGGGGCGACTACCCCCTCCAGTTGACCGGCGGCCACGCCCGCTGGACCATCCACAGCAACTGGGTCGACGACGCCCTCATGCTGGCGCTCCAACGGGGCGAGCCGGCGATGTTCATGAACGCGCAGGATGTGGCGGTGCGCGGCATCTGCGACGGGGACTCCGTGGACGTGTCGAACGATGTCGGCGCCTTCCGCGTCCAGGCCGTGGTTTCGCCGGCCGTGCGCCCAGGCCAGGTCATCATCTATCACGGCTGGGAGAACTACCAGTTCCGGGGCTGGCAGCACTTCAAGACCGTCCAGCCCACCCCGCTGAACCCGATCGAGTGGGCCGGCGGCTATTTCCACATCCGGCCCGGGAGCATCCACGGCCAGCCCGGCCTCAACGACCGGGGGACGCGCGTGGAGGTGCGAAGGGCGAAGAGCGGAGTGCTGAGTCCTGAGTCCTGAGTAAGGGGTCGTAGGGCGGGGACGTGTCCCCCGCCCGCGTAGCCCGGTGGAGCAAGGTTCCCTCTCCCTGTAGGAGAGGGTCAGGGTGAGAGGCCTCACCCGGCTGAGGAGGTCACCATGCGCACACTACTCGGGTTGCTCCTGGCTATCGGCCTGGTTATCGTGATGGCATCCTGCGCGCCGTCTCCGGCGGCGCCTGCCGCGCCGGCCCAGGAGGCGGCCAAGCCGGCGGCTGCGCCGGCGAAGGAAGCCCCGGCCGCCAAGCCCGCGGCCGCGCCCGCCACGGCAGCCCCGGCGGCGAAGCCTGCCGCGAAGCCGTCGGGCAAGTTCACCATCGGCACCTCGTCGCTCGGGACCGCGGAGGCCTGGCTCCCCTGGCTCGAGACAGGGCGAGAAGGCTGGGCGGTCATGGGCGCCTTCTACGAATCCCTCGTCAACATCGACCGGCAGAGCGGCGATACCGTGCCGATGCTGGCCGAGCGCTGGGAGATCGAGGAGGCGGGCAAGCGCTGGCGCTTTTTCCTGCGCAAGGGCGTCCAGTTCCATGATGGCCAGGGCGAGCTGACCGCACCGGACGTCAAGTTCTCGGTCGAGCAGTTCATGACCGACAAGGCTGTGGCTTCCAATGCCGCCGTCTTCAAGCAACTGGTGGACCGGGTCGAGGTGGTCAACCCGTACGAGGTCGTCCTCCACCTGAAGCAGCCAAGCGTGACCCTGCTCGGACGGCTCACGCCCAACTACTTCGGCATCGTCTCCAAGAAGTACGTCGAGACGGCGGGGGAGCGACAGGCCACCACCAAGCCGGTCGGCACCGGACCGTTCAAGCTGATCGAGCACAAGCGCAACCAGTCCGCGACCTTCGAGGCGCTCGACCAACACTGGCGGCAGACGGCGCCGTTCAAGACCCTCGTCGTCCGCCAGGTGGCCGACGAGGCAGCGCGCCTGGCCATGTTGCGCTCCGGCGAGATCGACGTGGGTGCGATCTCGTTCAAGTTCAAGCGCGAGGCGGAAGCGGCCGGCTTGAAGCTCCTGAGAATCCAGGGCGCGGCGCAGTACCATGTCCACCTGGGTGGCCAGGTGCTGCCCTCCCGCGAGACCTTCGACCCCAAGGTGCCCTGGGTCGAGGATCCGAAGGACCCGGCGAGCCGCGAGCGGGCGCTCAAGGTGCGCAAGGCCCTCAACCTGGCCGTGGACAAACAGGCCATCATCAAGAGCGTGTTCGAGGGCGAAGGCGTCCCCTCGGTGGTGCCGTTCCTCGCCCCAGGCGGTGATTTCGTGCCGCCCAGCCTGACGCCCTATCCCTACGATCCGGCCGAGGCCAAGCGCCTGCTGGCGGAGGCGGGATATGCCCAGGGCTTCCCGCGGGAGATCGAGATGATCCTGATGCCCTGGCCGGGGCGAGCCGAGATGGTGGACGTCGGCGAAGCGGTGGCCGGCTTCTGGGAGCGGAACCTGGGCCTCAAGGTCAAGCGCACCCCTATGGACTACGCTGTCTTCGCGCCCCAGGTCAGCATCCCCCGGCGCACCGCCTGGACCACCTGGGCCCATGGGTACCAGGGAGCTCCCCTGTCGGAACCCGCGGCCGCGATGGGGACCTGGCTGACCAGCAAGTCTGCCCAGAACACTGTGGCCGAGGCACCGGCGATCGATGACTTGTCCAACAAGATCCTGGCGGAAGCCAACCGGTCCAAGCGCGTGGAACTCTACCGCGAGCTTGCCAAGGCCTTCTACGAGCCCTACCACGCGGTGCCCGTCGTGGCCGTGCCGGCGCTCTACGCCTCCAATCCCAAGACCGTCGCCAGTTGGCCGCTGCCTCCTGGAGACGCCTATCTCAGCGGCTATGAATATGCCATGCCAGTGCGGTAGTATGAGCGCGGCAGCCAGCATTTCGGGGGCCAGGTAAATGCGGCGTTTCATCCTTGACCGCGTGCTCCAGGCGTTCATCGCCTTGTGGTTCGTGGTGACGCTGGTCTTCTTCATGGTCCGCCTCTCGGGCGACCCGATCGCGCTCCTCGCGGGCGAGTACTCGACCCCCGAGTTCGAGGCGGAACTGCGCGCCCGCTACGGGCTGGATCAGCCGGTACCGGTCCAGTATCTCATCTATATGCAGCGGATGGCGCAGGGGGATTTCGGAACGTCGATCATCTCGAGCGAGCCGGCGCTCAACGAGGTGCTCGACCGCTGGCCGGCCACGCTGGAGGTCGCGGCGATGGGCATCCTGATCACCCTGGGGCTGGCGCTGCCCATCGGCGTATACGCCGCGGTCCATCGGGGAACTGTTATCGAC
>JACQUR010000274.1 GCA_016210245.1 Chloroflexota bacterium | reverse complement strand
CCTGTTTCCCGGCCGGCACGGTCTCGGGGGCGCCCAAGATCCGGGCGATGGAGCTGATCGCCGAGTTCGAGCCGGAGCGCCGCGGGCCCTACGCCGGCGCGGTCGGCTTCTTCGGGCTCGATGGCGATGTGGAGGCAGCGATCACCATCCGCACGATCATCCTGAAGGACGGGGTGGCCCACGTGCAGGCCGGGGCGGGGATCGTGGCCGACTCCGACCCGGCGGCGGAGTACCAGGAGACGCTCAACAAGGCCGAGGCGCTGCTGAGCGCGGTGCGCCGGGCCGAGAGCGTGGGCCGTTAGGGGGGCTGGGCATGACTGCCAGGCTGCTGCTCGTCGACAACTACGAGTCCTTCACCTCCAACCTGTACCAGTACCTGTGCGAGCTGGGCGCCAGCGTGCTGGTGCGGCGCAACGACCAGCTCACCCCGCGCCAGGCGCGCGACCTGGAGGTGGACGGCATCGTCATCTCGCCCGGGCCGGGCGGGCCGGAGGACGCGGGCAACTCCGTGCCGCTGCTGCGGGAGCTGATGGGCCAGCGGCCGATCCTGGGCGTATGCCTGGGCCACCAGTGCATCGGCGCCGCGCTGGGGGCGCGCATCGTCCTGGCGCCGCAGCCGCGCCACGGCAAGACCTCCGCCATCGCCCACGATGGGCGCACTCTCTTCGCCGGCCTGCCCAATCCTTTCACCGCGGTGCGCTATCATTCGCTGGCGATCGAGCGGGGCAGCCTCCCCGCCTGCCTGGAGGTCTCGGCCGAGGCGGACGACGGAGTCATCATGGGCGTGCGGCACCGCGACCTGCCCGTGGAGGGCGTGCAGTTCCATCCCGAGTCGATCCTGACCGACTGTGGGAAGCAGGTGCTGGCGAACTTCCTGGCGGCGGTTGAAGGGTGAAGGGTGAAGGGTGAAACTTCACCCTTCACCCTTCACCCTTCAACCCGATGAAACGGAGGCAAGACCGGTGGGTATTCGAGAGGCGATCGGCAAGCTGGTTGACGGCGTCGGGCTGTCGGAGGCGGAGGCGGCCGCGGCGATGGTGGAGATCGTCGAGGGGGAGGCCACGCCGGCCCAGATCGGCGCGTTCGCGACCGCGCTGCGCATGAAGGGCGAGACGGCCGAGGAGATCGCCGGGCTGGCGCGGGTGATGCGCGACTATGCCACCCGCGTGCGCGTGCCGGGCCAGGTGGCCGACGTGGTCGGCACCGGCGGCGATGGGTCCCACACCTTCAACATCTCCACCGTATCGGCGCTCGTGGTGGCCGCGGCGGGCGGGCGCGTGGCCAAACACGGCAATCGAGCTATGACCAGCGCCTGTGGAAGCGCCGACATACTGGAGGCGCTGGGCATCGCCATCGACCTGCAGCCGGAGGGCGTCGCCCGCTGCGTGGAGCAGGCCGGCTTCGGCTTCATGTTCGCGCCGCTCTACCACCCGGCCATGAAGTACGCGGTCGGACCCCGGCGCGAGATCGGCGTGCGCACCGTGTTCAACATCCTCGGCCCGCTCACCAACCCCGCCTGGGCATCCCACTTCCTGCTGGGCGTTGCCGTCGGCCCGCTCGCCCCCAAGATGGCACAGGTGCTGCGCTTGCTGGGCGTCCAGCGGGCGCTGGTCGTCTACAGCCAGGATGGCATGGACGAACTGTCCATCAGCGCCCCCAGCCACGTGTTCGATGTCTCGGCCGAGGGCGTGGAGAGCTACGAGGTGCGCCCCGAGCAGTTCGGGCTGGAGCTGGCTCCGCCGGGGGCGGTGCGTGGTGGCACCGTGCCGGCCAACCTGGAGCTGGCCCACAGGGCGCTCTCGGGCGCGCCCGGACCTGCCAGAGACGTGGTGCTGCTGAACGCGGGCGCCGCGCTGTATGCCTGTGGGCTAGCCGAGAGCATCACCGCCGGCATCGAGCGGGCGCGCGAGGCCATCGACAGCGGCCGCGCCCGGGCCAAGGTGCAGGAGGTCGCCGAAGTGTCGCAAGCGCTGCGCCGCCAGCAGGTCCTTCGACAGGCTGAGGTCCTTCGACAGGCTCAGGTCCTTCGACAGGCTCAGGATGAGCGGCAACCCGCTCGTGGTGAGCTTGTCGAACCACAGGCTCAGGATGGTGGGGCGGGCGGATGATCCTGGACGAGATCCTGGCCCACAAGCGGCAGCAGGTCGCGGCCCAACGCCAGGCGCGCAGTCTGGACGAGGTCCAGCGCGCGGCCGAGCGGGCGGCCGCGCCGCGCGGTTTCCGCGCCGCGCTGCTGCAGCCGGGCCTGTCGGTCATCGCCGAGGTCAAGCGGCGCTCGCCCTCCAGAGGGGTGCTGCGCCAGGAGGTCGACCCGGCCGAGCTGGCGGCGCTGTACGCGCGGGAGGGGGCGCGAGCGATCTCGGTGCTGACCGACGAGCGCTTCTTCGGCGGCTCGAACGCCGACCTGGAGGCGATCCGCGCCCGCGGTTCGACGCCGCTGCTGCGCAAGGACTTCGTGGTCGACGCCTACCAGGTCTGGGAGGCGCGGGCCATCGGCGCGGACGCCGTGCTGCTCATCGTGCGGGCGCTCGACCAGACGGCGCTGCGCGACCTGCTGCGCCTCGCCCGGGCGCTGGGCCTGGACGCGCTGGTGGAGGTCCACGATGAGGCCGAGCTGGCCCGGGCCCTGGAGGCGAGCGCGGACCTGGTGGGGATCAACAACCGCGACCTGAGCGCCATGGCCGTCGACCTGTCGACCACCTCCAGGCTCCGCCCGCTAGTCCCGCCCGGCGTGGCGGTGGTGAGCGAGAGCGGCATCCGCTCGGCGGCCGATCTGCAGCCCATCCTGGCCTGCGGGGTGGACGCGATCCTGGTGGGCGAGGCGCTGATGGCCGCGCCCGAGCCCGGCGCCGCCCTGCGCGCGCTGGTCCAGGCGGGCGTGGCAGCATGATCTCAGACGCGGGGACACGGAGCCGGACCCCACCCCCAGCCCCTCCCCTGCGAGGGGAGGGGAGCCGGACGCGGAGACGCGGAGAGAGTCCCCTCTCCCCCTGGGAGAGGGTCAGGGTGAGGGCGACGCGGAGACAGGGCTCTGCGAGTTGGTCCGGGCGGGTATAGTGGCATGACCAGGGTCAAGATCTGCGGCCTGAAGACCCTGGAGGAGGCGCGGGTGGCGCTGGCCGCCGGCGCTGACCTGGTAGGCTTCGTCTTCTATCGCCCGGTGCGACGCTACGTGGAGCCGGAGCAGGTGGCGACGATCGTGCGCGCCTGCCGCGCCGACCCGGCCCTGAGCGTCCGGGAGTGGCGGGCGGTGGGCGTATTCGTCGATGCCCCGCTGGCCGAGGTCAACGCCATCTGCCGAAGCTGCGACCTCGACCTGGTCCAGCTCTGCGGCGACGAGGACCCAGAGTACTGCGTCCAGGTCGAGCGCCCGGCCATCCGCGTGCTGCGCGCGGGCACGACCGCCTGGACCGCCGAGCGGCTCCAGGCGGCGCAGCGCGGCTACCCGGTGGTGGCCAGGGGTCAGGAGGACGCGGGGACGCGGGGACGCGGCGACGCGGAGAGAGAGTCGCCCCTCTCCGCGTCGCCGTGTCTCCGCGTCCCCGCGTCGAACCCCCCCGCGTCCCCGCGTCCCGGCGGGGTGGAGCGGTTCATGGTCGACTCCCACGTCGATGGCTTCTACGGCGGGACGGGGGTGGCCGCCGATTGGCAGAGCCTGGCCGGCTTGATGGGTGGCAAGATCCTTGCGGGCGGTCTTCGCCCGGACAACGTGGCCGCCGCGCTGGCCGTGACCCGCCCCTGGGGCGTGGACGTGAGCAGCGGGGTCGAGCGCGAGGGCCGCAAGGACCCTGCCCTGATCCGAGCGTTCATAGACGAGGTGAGAGCTTTTGACCGCGCACGTTGACGACCTTCCATCCGAGGAGAGGGACCCTCACCACGGAGACACGGAGAGTGCAGATTTGAGATTTGAGAGTGCAGATTTCCTCAATCTGCACTCTCAAATCTCAAATCTGCACTCTCCGCTGCGCGACGCGCCCGAGCGCGGCCGGTTCGGCGGCTTCGGCGGCCAGTACGTGCCCGAGGTGCTCATGCCGGCCGTGGCCGAGCTGGAGCGGGGTTTCCACGAGGCATGGGCGGACCCGGCCTTCCACGCCCAACTGGCGGGGCTGGAGCGGAGCTACGTGGGCCGGCCCACGCCCCTCTACCACGCCCGGCGTCTGAGCGAGCAGGTAGGCGTGCGCGTCTACCTGAAGCGCGAAGACCTGGCCCACACCGGTGCCCACAAGATCAACAATGCCCTCGGCCAGGCGCTGCTGGCCCAGCGGATGGGCAAGCGGCGCATCATCGCCGAAACCGGGGCCGGGCAGCACGGCGTGGCCACCGCCACCGCCTGCGCCGTCCTGGGACTGGAGGCGGTGATCTACATGGGCGAGGTGGACATGGCGCGGCAGGCCCACAATGTCTACCGCATGCGCCTGCTGGGGGCCGAGGTGCGCCCCGTGCGCAGCGGGAGCCGCACCCTGAAGGACGCCATCAACGAGGCCTTCCGCGACTGGGTGACCAACGTGGAGACCACCCACTATCTGCTCGGCTCGGTGGTCGGCCCGCACCCGTACCCGCTCATGGTGCGCGAGTTCCAGGCGGTCATCGGGCGGGAGGCGCGGGCCCAGGTGCTGGAGGCCGAGGGCCGCCTGCCGGACTACGTGGTCGCCTGCGTGGGCGGCGGCAGCAACGCCATGGGCATGTTCCGCGGCTTCGTCGACGACCCCAGCGTGCAGTTGATCGGCGTGGAGGCCGGCGGGCGCGGCCTGCGCCTGGGCGACCACGCCGCGACGCTGGTGGCCGGCCGGCCCGGGGTGCTGCACGGCGCGCGCAGCTACGTGCTCCAGGACGCGCACGGCCAGATCGCCGACACCCACAGCGTCTCGGCCGGGCTGGACTACCCGGGCGTCGGGCCGGAGCACAGCTACCTGAAGGAGACGGGGCGCGCGCGCTACGCGGCGGTGGACGACCAGGCCGCCCTGGACGCCTTCCGCACCCTCTGTCGGCTGGAGGGTGTCCTGCCCGCCCTGGAGCCCGCCCACGCCCTCGGCTACCTGCCCGAGCTGGCCCGCCAGGCCGGCCCGCAAGCGCTCATCCTGGTCAACCTCTCCGGGCGGGGCGACAAGGACGTGCTCACCTTCGCCGAGGCCACGGGCGAGCAGCTCGGCGAAGTCGACAGTCGACAGTCGGACGAAGTCGACCGTCGACAGTCGAGAGTCGACAGTCGCGAGGCTCCCGCCGAAACTGTCGACTCTCGACTGTCGACTGTCGACTCCCACCCGGAGGTGGGCTCATGAGCCGGCTGGCGGCGGCGTTCGAGCAGGCGCGGGCGCGGGGCGAGGTGGCCGTCTTCCCGTACCTGACCGCCGGCTTCCCGGACCGAGCCGCCTGTCCCGAGATCGCGGCGGCTATGCTGCGGGCGGGCGCCGACGGCCTGGAGATCGGCATTCCGTTCTCGGACCCGGTGGCCGATGGCCTGACCCTGCAGCGGGCGAACGAGCAGGCGCTGCGGGCGGGGGCGACGCTGGAGACGGCGCTGGACCTGGCCCGCACGGCGCGGGCCGTGTCCGCGACCGCCCCGATCGTCTTCATGAGCTACTACAACCCCATCCTGGCCTACGGCGAGCAAGCCTTCTGCGACGCCGCGGCCACGGCCGGCGCGGACGGACTGATCGTGCCCGACCTGCCCCCGGAGGAGTGCGCCCCGCTGCGCGCGGCCTGCCTCCAGGCAGGGCTCGCCTACATCCTGATGGTCGCCCCAACCAGCACCGCCGAGCGCGCCCAGTGCATCGCCAGCCTGGCCAGCGGGTTCATCTACTGCGTCGCCCTGGTAGGCGTCACGGGCGCCCGAGGGGCGCTCTCCACAGGCCTGGAGCCCTTCCTGGCGCGCGTTCGCGCGGCCACCTCCGTGCCGCTGCTGGTGGGCTTCGGCATTTCCCGCCCGGAGCACGTGCGCGCCCTGCGCGGCCTGGCCGACGGGGTCGTGGTCGCCAGCGCCCTGGCCGACCTGATCGAAACCACCCCGCCCGCCGAGCGCGCCGAGGCAGTGTCCCAGCGAGTGCGGGCGCTGAAGCTGGCCGGAGCCGGGTTGGAGGTTGGAGGTGGAGCCGGGTTGGAGGTTGGAGGATGAAGGTTGGATCCAACCTCCAACCTCCAACCTCCAGCCCGCTGG
>JACQUR010000255.1 GCA_016210245.1 Chloroflexota bacterium | reverse complement strand
GACCTAACCCCCCGACCCCCCGGACCAAACCCCCCGACCCCCTTCCCTGCGAGGGAAGGGGGAGACGACTCAAGATGGGGATCGGCTCCCCTCCCCTGGTAGGGGAGGGGCCGGGGGAGAGGTCCGGACCTAACCCCCCGACCCCCCTTCCCTGCCAGGGAAGGGGGAGACGACCATCGGACGGAGCCACTCCCCCTTCCCTTGTAGGGAAGGGGGTCGGGGGGTTAGGTCCGTCCCCCCGGCTGCAGGTCAGAGCTCCAGCTCCAGCAATTCATCCAGGCGCTGAATGGTGTACCGTGGCGCGAGGCCGCGAGCGGCCAGGCCGTCGCGGTCGGCGCGGAAGGCGATGAACTCGGTTCCAGCCCGCAGCGCGGCCAGCCCGTCCAGGTACGAGTCACCGATCATGAACACCTGTTGTACGGCGCCGCCGAAGTGGGCGCGGGCGCGCTCGATCCCGTCGGGGTGCGGCTTCAGGTAGGCCACGTCGTCGCGGGTCACCACCAGCTCGAAGTGGGACAGCAGCGCGAAGCGGCGCAGCACCGCCTCGGTCGCCGGGCGGGCGTTGTTGGTCAGCACTGCCAGGCGATAGCCGCGCCCGCCGAGCAGGGCCAGCGCCGCAGCTACCTCCGGCTCCACGGTGGCGGCGCGCATCCCAACCTGTTCGTGGCGCAGCACCACCTGCCAGCACCGCGCGCGCAGGTTGCCCTCCGGGGGCTGCTCGCCCCCCGCCTGCCGGCCCTGGTGTCCCTCCGCCAGCAGGATCAGCTCCGGGATGGCCAGCCGGCGCAGCGCCTCGGCCGGCTCGGCCGTGGCGCCGGCTGCGTGCAGGAGCGCGATGAGCTCACGACGGATGGCCTGGAAGTCGATCTGCGAATGGACCAGGGTGTTGTCCAGGTCGAAGATCAGCAGCGTCGAGGGCCTCATGCCGGGGGGCGCTCTCCAGCCTGGTAGTTGTAGAAGCCCCGGCCGGACTTGCGACCCAGGAAGCCGGCGGTGACCATCTGGCGCAGCAGCGGGGGCGGAGCGTAGTGGGGCTGCTTGTACTCGTCGTACAGGATCTCGGCGATGTAGAGCGCCGTATCCAGGCCGACGAAGTCGAGCAGGGTCAGCGGGCCCATGGGCATGTTCGTGCCCAGCTTCATGCCCAGGTCGATGTCCTCGCGCGACGCGATCCCGTGCTCCAGCATGCGCACTGCCTCGACCAGGTAGGGCACCAGGAGCATGTTGACGATGAAGCCGGCCCGGTCCCTGGCCACGATCACCCGCTTGCCCAGCGACTCGCCAAAGGCGCGGGCCTGATCGAGCGTCGCGTCGGAGGTGGTGATCGCCCGCACGAACTCGATCAGGGGCATGACCGGCACGGGGTTCATGAAGTGCATGCCCAGCACCCGGTCCGGCCGCTGGGTGGCAGTTGCCATCTGGACGATCGGAATGGACGAGGTGTTGCTGGCCAGGATGGTCTGGGGCGGGCAGATGCGGTCGAGGGCGGCGAAAACCTGCCGCTTCTCGTCCCGCTGCTCGATCACCGCCTCGATCACCAGGTCGCGGTCGGCAAAGTCGTCCAGGCGCGTGGTGCCCTGGAGGCGCCCCCAGGCCGCGTCGCGCGCCTCGGTCCCCAGCTTGCCGCGCTCGACCGCGGTCGCCAGGGAGCGCTCGATCCGCTGCTGCCCCTTCTGGAGCAGTTCGTCGTTGACTTCGCGCACCAGGGTCTGGTAGCCGGCCCGGGTACACACCTCGGCAATGCCCGAGCCCATCAGCCCACAGCCCACCACTCCGACGCGCTGGATGTCCATGCCATCACCCCCCGGACGCAGAAGGCGGAAGGCGGAAGGCAGTAGGCAGTAGGCAGTAGGCCTCTTCCTGTACGCACTGCGTTCTGCTCACTATCTCCGCCTACTGCCTACTGCCTACTGCCTACTGCCTTCTGCCTTCTGCCTTCTGCCTACTGCCTTCTGCCTACTGCCTTCTGCCTTCCGCCTTCCGCTCACTGCGCTCGCTCGAATAATGCTGCCAGGCCCTGGCCGCCGCCGCAGCACATGCTCTCCAGACCCCAGCGCGCGCCCCGGCGCCGCATCTCGAACAGCAGCGTACACAGGATGCGGGCGCCTGTGGCGCCCAGGGGGTGGCCCAGGGAGATGCCGGACCCGTTCACGTTGACCCGCTCGCGGTCCTGCACCTCCAGTTCCTTCAGCACCGAGAGCACCTGGGCGGCGAAGGCCTCGTTGATCTCCAGCAGGTCGAGCTCCTCCAGGCGCAGGCCCGTCCTGGCCAGCAGGCGGCGAATGGCCGGGACCGGCCCGATGCCCATGATCGTCGGGTCCACGCCGGCCGCGGCGTAGGCGCGGAAGGAGGCCAGCGGCTGCAGCCCGCGCTTCCGGGCCTGGGCCTCGGACATGAGCACCACCGCTGCGGCTGCGTCGTTGATGCCCGAGGCGTTGCCGGCGGTGTGGATTCCATCGCCGACCAGCGCCGGCAGCCTGGCCAGCACCTCCAGACTGGTGTCCGGGCGCGGGTGCTCGTCGCGCTCGACCAGCACCGTCTGCCCGCGCTGCCGGACGGGAACGGGCACGATCTCGTCGGCAAACTTACCCTGCTCGATGGCGGCGCACGCCCGCTGGTGCGAGCGCAGCGCCCAGGCATCGGCCTCCTGGCGGGTGATGCCATAGTGCGCCGCCAGCTTCGCGGAGGTGTGGATCATGCCCTCCATCTTTGGGAAGACTTCCGGACACGAAACCGTCACCGCGTGGCGCATGATGCGGTCGTGCAGCACTGCGTTCCCCAGGCGCTGTCCCCAGCGCACGCCCACGGTATAGAACTCCGCCTGGCTCTCGCACTCGGCCCCGCCGGCCACGACGATCTCCGCGTTGCCCGTCTGGATCTGGAGCGCGCCGTTGATCACGGCCTGCAATCCGGAGCCGCACTGGCGGTCCACGCTGTAGGCCGGCACCTCCTGAGGGTAGCCGGCCTCGAGCCAGGCCAGCCGGGCGACGTTGGGGTTCTCGCCGTTGACGAACACGTGCCCCAGGACGATCTCGTCCACCTCGCCCGGGTCGATACCCGCGCGCTCCACCGCCGCCCGCACGGCCACGGCCCCCAGGGTGGAGGCCTTGAGATCACGAAATTGGCCGCCGAAGCGGCCAACAGGAGTGCGCGCGGCGCTGACGATCACCACCTCGGCCATACCGTCTCTCCGAAACAAGCGATCGGCGCTCAGCCGCCAGCTCTCGGCTGAGCGACCTGGGCGGCCGTGGTGCCGCCGGTGGGAACGCGCTCCCGAACGTCGACCGCCGGTCGCTGATTATAGCACGCTCCCGCTCAGGCCCTGCTCCCGGCCGGGCTGGGGATCAGCCGCGAGCCCTCGGGTGAGTCGACGACCTGCCAGCCCAGGGCGGCGATCCGCGCCCGCAGGGCATCGGCGGCGGGCCAGTCGCGGTGAGCCCGGGCCGCCGCACGCGCCGCGGCCAGGGCCAGCACTTCCGGCGGGGGCGCCTCTGGCACGGCGGTCGCCTCTGCCTCCGCCTGGCTAGCCAGGGCCGCTTGCCACACCCGCTCGGGCAGGCGGGTGTCGGGCGGGAGGGGCTGGAACGGCCCCAGCCGGGCGACCGAGAAGGTCTGGCCGCTGCGAAAGCGCGTCTCCCGGCCCGCGTGCAGCAGGGTCACGCCGCCGAGGCCCATCACTCGACACGTCTCGGCCCCCAGGTCCACCACCAGGGCCGTGTGCTCGTCGATCCCCACCACCGCCACCTCGGGGCTGAGCAGGGCCACGAGCTGCTCGAAGCGGACCCGACCCATGTAGCAGCGGCTGGTATCCAGGTCTGCTCCGCCCTCGGCGTTGTCCCAGTGCGAGATCACGGCCAGCGCGAGGCCGTACGGTCCGAAGAAGTCCAGCCCGGCGCGCCAGCCCAGGTCCTCGCCTACCTTGTAGATCTCGTAGACCGGCAGCGCCCGCGCGCTGACCGCAATGGCTGCCGCGCTGGCCAGGATGACGGCCGCCCCCAGCCGGTGGCGGCCCAGCACGTAGCTCCAGGCCAGGCTGTCGCGGAGTTGGCGGATGGCGTAGGTGGGGCTGCCCGGCCCCAGGAAGATAGCCCCGGCCTGCAGCAGCGGCGCGAGCAGGGCAGGGTCGTCGGGGCTGAACGGCGTCCCGCGCCTGCGGGCGGGGACGACGGTGACCTGGGGATGGTAATTCTGCAAGCGCTCGCGCAGGAAGTCGGCCACCCGCCCGGCCACCTGGGCCGAGTTCAACTCGAAGCCGGCCGGCGTCTCCAGCACGGCGACGCGGGTGGGTTGCGGCAGTTGGCCAAGGAGCCAATCGTAGACCTTGCGACCGCTGGCCGAGGTTTCGCCCGAGCCAAAGAGCACGACCGGGCCGGGCCGTCCCACCATCGCTCACCTCCACCGCACCGTCAGCCCTCACTATCTCGCCTTTCGGGGAGGAAAGCAAGGGTAGGGGGATAGGCCTGAATCCGTGAGCTTGAGCGTGGGGCCTGCACCCGACGGGTGCAGGCCCCACGCTCAAGCTCACGGATTCAGGCCTATCCCCCTACCCCCTATGCCCTTGATTCTGTCACCCGTGCGACAGCGCCGGGGGCGTGTACGTCGGTTACAGTGCGACGGCCGGGCAGCCCCATGGAGCGCCTGGAACCGGCCTGAGAGTGGGCAGCGCAACTGTAACCCGGCGGCCACATGAACTCGTGCCCCTGGCCCGTCACCTTCCGACCCTGGCGCTCGTTTCCAGTGACGCAACGTATCTCTGACGTTCTTTCCCAGGGTGCGGGCGGGCGATGGAGGGTCAGCGTTGCGCCGGGCAGGGTTCCGGTGGCGACCCCAGGGGTATTCCCAAGTTCAGCCAATCGGGCTACAATGCGCGCTCCAGGCGCCTGGAAAGGGAGTTGCCGGAGCGTCGGGCTGGACGAGGCCTGGCGCGAGGCGTGCGCGACCTGAAAACTGGCCTGCTGCGCCGGGTTGGGCGAGTAACATCGCCCGGCTGGCAAGCGATCCTCCCCGTCTCAAGGGAGGCGCGGTAGCAGACCAAACCACAGACCGGGAACAGTGAGATGATCCTGGGAGGAGACGGCGGTGCGATTGCCTCCGCGCGCGTCGAGGGGAGCATAGCGGCCGCTGAGCGCATGAGAGCAGAGGCGTGCGACAACGTTCAGGAGCTCGTGTGTCGGGCCCAGAAGGGGGACGAGAATGCCTTTGCTCGACTCTATACATTGTACTCGCCGAAGATTCATAGCTACCTCTACTATCACCTCAACGGCTACGGCTACGAGGCCGAGGACCTCACCAACGAGGTCTTTGTCAAGGTGTTGGAGAAGATCCACACCTTCGAGTTTCGCGGCCTGCCCTTCACTGCCTGGTTGTACCGCATCGCCCACAACCACCTCGTGGACCACGTGCGCGGCCGGCCCAAGCAGCCCTGCGTGCCCATCGAAGCGTGCTTCGAGATGCGCGCCGAGGATGCACAGCAGGAGCTGGAGACGACGCTCAGCGCGGAGGATCTCCGCACGGCTCTGGTCTGCATCACCGAAGAGCAGCGGCGAGTGATCGTCTTGCGGTTCGTACAGGGGCTCAATACCATCGAAACCGCCCAGGCGATGGGCAAGTCCGAGGACGCGGTGAAGAAGCTCCAGGCCAGAGGGTTGCAGATGCTCAAGAAGGTGCTCTCCGAAGGACGGAAGAATGGTCGCCACTAGCACAGCCCTTGGTACTCTACGCCGGTGCAGTCTGTTCGCACGGCTGGCGGTGGAATCGCTGGAGGCGCTGGCGCGGCACGCGCAGGAGCGGCGGTTCGCGCCTGGCGACGTGATCCTGCGGCAGGCAGAGGTAGGCAGCGGGCTGTTCCTGATCGCCAGTGGGCGCGTGCGGGTCTTCCGCGTCTCGGAAGAGGGGCAGCAGGCTTCGCTGGACATCCTGGGGCCCGGGGAGTGCATTGGCGAGCTGGCGGTGCTGGACAGCGGCTCGGGCTCCGCCTCCGCGATCGCCATGGACGACGTCGCCTGTGTGTATCTACCTGGACGGGAGGTCGTGAGCGCGCTGGAGCAATCTCCCGCGGCGATGTGGGCGTTGGTGGGGCTGCTGTGTCGTCGGCTGCGGCGCGCGGACGACCGCTTTGCCGCCTTCGCGTTCAACGACGTTCATGGGCGCGTGGCCGCCAGGTTGCTGGAGTTGGCCCGCTCGCAGGGCGTGGTGACCGACTCGGGCATCGAGATCGAGTTGAACCTCACCCAGCGCGAGCTGGCCAGCCTGGTCGGGGCGACGCGAGAGAGCGTCAACAAGATCCTGTCCTTCCATCGCCAGCGCGGGCACGTGGCGATGCGCGGCCAGCGAATCTCCATCCTGGAGCCGGAAGCGCTGGCGCGGCGGAGTTGCGGGTGAGCTCGCAATGCTGCGCCGCACAGTGAAAACATTCACCCGCCCGGCGGGCCGGCAGTGCGTTGTGGTGGTGGATAATGTTGTACCAAGTGGAAGGCTGCGCCCAAAGCCGGCCAGCAGATGGAGGCGCTGACGTGAAGAACGCTCCTCTTCCCGACGGAGAGGCTGGACCCCTCGAGGAGCGCGACTTCGAGCTGGCCCTGGCCGCGTGTCTCGACGAAGTCGAGCGCGGCCAGGCAACGCCAGCTCAGGCTGTGGCGCGCTATCCGCAGTACCCGGAGCTGGCCGAGTTGGTCGAACTGGCTCAGGCGATACGGGTGGTGTCGCTCCCGCGGCCAGCTTCCGCGCCGGCCCGGACCTGGCCGCCAAGCGGGTACACGCTGAGCCGGCCCGTGCGGGCGCAGGGGCGGCGGTGGCGGCTGATCACCTCCCTGAGCACGGCCCCAGCCCTGCGCGCAGCCGTCGTCCTGGTGCCGCTGTTGCTGGTCTGGTCCGCCCTCGCGCCAGTGACCCAGGCCGCCATGCCTGGCGACCCCCTGTACCCGCTCAAGCGGTTCCAGGAACAGGTCGCCCTGGTCACTACCCTGGACGAGGCCGGGCGGGCCGAGCTGCGGCTGGCGCTCATGGGCATACGCCTCCAGGAGGCGGGCAGCGAAACGCTCGATGGGCGCACCCGATCGAGCTTGCTGGCCGACGCCGCGGAAGAGGCGCGCCTGGCGCTGGAGAGCGCGCAGCGGTTGCCGGAGCCGGCCGCGGCGCGGGTGCAGGAGGCTATCCTGAAGGGAGGCCTGGAGGCAGCCCGGGCAGAGCAGCGGGCGGCGAGGGAGCCAGCCCTCTCGATCGTCGCGGCCGCGCCCGCCGAGGCGGCCGTCCAGAAACCGGCCTCGGCGCGCCTGCAGGCCAGCCAGGGCCCTGCCCCGGCCGAGCCGACGTACACGCCCCAGCCCACACCGCGCGCGGCCGTGCTGACCGAGCAAAGCACCCCGAGCGCGCCGGAGGCGCGCCCAACGCCGCACGACCCCCAGCTCGAACCAGAGCTACGGGCTGCCCCCGAACCGAGAGGGAGCGTCGTGGCCGCCACAGCGGGCACGCGGCCAACTCCGGCTGCCGTGGTCCAGGCTCCGGCGCAGCCCACCGCCACCGCTTCCGTACCGGACTCAGACGATGAGGGCGTGGAAGACCACGGGACCGCGCAGGCGACGCCGAGCGACTCCGAGCCCCAGCCGGGGCAGTCCGAGGAGGACCGACGGGCAGAGCGCGCCGGCGAGAGGCCACGGCACGACAACGTCCGAGGTGGGCCGGACGGGAACGACCAGCCCAGGAACCACTCCGGGAACGACAACCCGAGAGACGGCAACGCGCAGGGCCAGCAGCCCGGGGATGAGAAGCCGAAGGATGGCAAGGCCAGCGGCGAGCAGCCCAGGGACGCGTCCAAGGACCCAGGCAAGGCCGACCAGCCCAAGGACCCGGCCAAGACCGACCAGGCCAAGGACCCAGGCAAGGCCGACCAGCCCAAGGACCCGGCCAAGGCCGACCAGGCCAAAGACCCGCCCAAGGGCGACCAGCCTAAGGACCCGCCCAAGGGCGAGCAGGCCAAGGACCCAGGCAAGGGCGACCAGCCCAAGGACCCAGGCAAGGCCGAGCAGGCCAAAGACGACAAAGCTGCCGGCGACAAGTCTGGGGCCGCGAAGCCCGCGGACAGCGGGTCCGGCGGCAAGGCGCAGGATGTCGGAGCGCCGCAGGGCCAGCCCAAGCCCGCGGCGTCACCCTCCGGCCAGGGGTCGCCACCCCAGTCGAACGGGGAGGCCAGGGGCAAAGCCTGACCCAAACGCTTGCGCGCACCCGGAGGGCTGGTGTACTCTTTGCCCGCCCAGGCCCTTGCCTGAGTAACCCCTTGCCATTTCGGGAGGATGCGTGGTGCAGCTTTCCCCGCCTCACGTTCGCCAGGACCGCCCCCAGCGTGAGCTGGAGTCGCTGCTGCTTCTCGCCTCGGCCGTGCTGTGGGGGGCCCTCGCTCTGACCGTCTGGCAGGAGCGACGGGCCGAGACCCGGCGCAAGGTGCAGGAGGTCTCGTCGCGCCTGCTCCGCCAGGTCTTCCCCAACGGACTGCCACACTAGCGATTTTAGATTTTAGATTTTGGATTTTGGATTGGCGGACACCGCGATCCCAATCCAAAATCTAAAATCTAAAATCGACGTTGGCTGTTTGCCCCGGGGTGAGGCGGAAGCGATGGAGCCGCGCGGGCGCGCGGCTGCGATACCGGGTTGCCTTGCCCTCGATGCGGCAGTGGGCCGCCTCGGCTAGCTCCAGGGTGGTTTCGATGCCGTCCGCCGTCGACTCGTAGGTCAGGTCAAAGCGCCACCCGCGATAGCCCAGGTTGGCCACGCGGTAGCGCCCGCCAGCAGATGCGGGGACGCGGGGACGCGGAGACGCGGGGAGAGGTTCCTCGTATCTCCGCGTCCCCGCGTCCTCGCGTCCCCGCGTCTCCGCGTCTCCGCGTCCCCGCGTCCCCGCGTCTGCCAGCCCCCAGCCCCCAGCAGGCACGAGTCGAAAGCGGCAGCCCGCCGTGAACGGACTTTCCAGGAAGCCGACCACGTGGCGGAGCAGCAGGGCCGCGGTATTGGCGCCCCAGCCGTAGGCGTCGCTGCCCTGGAAGCTGGCCAGGTCGAGCGGCCAGTACTCGGGCGCTACCCCGGGCATGGGGCGCGCGTGGGGCTCCAGGCTCCGCCGATCGTTGGCCCGGTACACCCGCTCCACGATCTCGGCCGCCACGCGGGCCGCGAAATCGTGGTAGCCGGCCCAGGCGGCCGACTCCAGCACCACCCACGACCAGGACGGCCACTCGATGGCAGGCGGAGCGGCGTAGTACTCCACCTCGGTCCGCAGGCGAGCCCGCTGCGCCGGCGTGGCCACGCCGAAGAGCAGCGGGGCGAGCGAGAGGGGCGAGAAGCGGGTCGGGTCGGAGCCCCAGTAGTCACTCGCGCCCGAGGGCGCGATGAACGCATTGCGGCGCTTGTCCCAGTCGCGGAAGCGCCCGCTGCGCGGATCCCATAACTGGCGGGTGCGGCGTCGATACTCGGCCGCGACGCCCTCCCAGGCAGTGGCCGTCGTCTCCTGGCCCAGCTCGCGGGCGAAGCAGGCCAGGATGGTGGCCGAGTGGCTCAGCGTGGCTTGCAGCTCGACCGGGCGAGTGAAGGCCGCGATCACGTGGTCGCCCTCGCGATCCGGATCCAGGCGCGGGCTGGCATCCTCGCCGGACTCCCACGTACACTTGTAGACGACCCAGCCTTGCTCGTCGGTCCGCTCGGCTAGCCACCAGCGCAGGTAGGCCTCCAGGTGGGGCAGCAGCTCCGCCAGCCAGGCGCGGTCCAGGGTGCGCAGATAGAGGAGCCAGAGGTTATAGAAGGGGATGCACCAGGCGGGCGAGGTGCCACACACGCTTCCGTCGGCGGCCACCATGTTCGGCTCGCCCCCCTGAAAGACGCACGGCACGTTGGGGCCAGGAGTGTCTCGAAAGAGCGACAGCGCGGCCCGCTGGGCCAGCTCCGGCTGGGCGTAGGAGAGGCGCATGGTGTCCAGGCTGCCCTCCGCCAGCACCGCCCGCGGCCAGTCCACCATCCAGGCCGGCCAGACATCGGTGAAGATGCCGCCGGGCGGGAAGATGAGCATCCGCGTGGTCTCCAGGTCGTAGACCCACCCGTTGCGCCAGTGGGCCGGCCAGTCGCCCTCCAGGCGCGGGCAGGCGGCCCAGAAGGCGCGGTCCTCCTCCAGCCGCTCGGCCAGGAGGTGGTCGGCGCGCGCGAGCGCCGCTCGGCCCGCCTCCTGCCCTCGTGGGCCACGCGCCAGCGTGGCCACCAGGCGCTGCGACCTGGCCTCCAGCGGCAGGGTGAAGATCACGGCGTCCGCCTCCAGGGTAGCCGCCACGAGCGGCTCGTCGCGCCCCAGGATCAGCCAGTGGGGCGGCACCTCCGCGCCCAGCTCCACCAATCCGTCCTGGCCCACCAGCCGCGCCCGCGCCGCGCCCGCGCGCCGCCAGCCGTGCAGCCGGAGATGGAGCAGGGGCGTGGAGCCATCCACTGCTGCCCGGGGCTGCACGTCCACCACGCACAGCAGCACGTCCCGCTCGGCCAGCAGGAAGCAGGCGTGCAGCTCCAGCCCAGCCAGGCGCCAGTCGTAGGAGAAGACCAGGCAGGAGTGGTGGGCGGAGCGGTAGCCCAGTTGGGCGAAGTCGGCCCGCGTGTGCCAGGTATGCGCGCCCAGCGAGCAGCCCAGCTCGAGCCCCGCGCCGCTCGACGGCTGCCTTGGCCAGGGGTAGACCCAGCCAAAGCCGGGCCGCTCCAGGGTGGCGCGCAGCCCCCCACCCTCGCCTTCCTCCCAGCTCCGCGCCACGGCGAAGGGGTTGCGCAGATAGCCGAAGGGCGTGTAGTCGCCGGCGCCGAGTGCTGAGTGCTGAGTGCTGAGTCCTGAGTGAGAACTGCTGCTCACGGCTCGATACCTCCGGCGCTCCGAATCGTGGTCAGCGGGACCATGACTCAGGACTCAGCACTCAGCACTCGGCACTCACCGCGCGGTGAAGCCGCCATCCACGGCGATCACCTGGCCGGTCACGTAGTCGGCGGCGGGGGAGGCCAGGAAGAGCACCAGGCCGGTCACGTCGTCGGCGCGGCCCAGGCGGCCCAGGGGCACCTCGGCCAGGATCTCCGGCTCGTGCTGGGCGATGATGCCGTGGGTCATGCGGGTGGGGAAGAAGT
>JACQUR010000254.1 GCA_016210245.1 Chloroflexota bacterium | reverse complement strand
GTCCCCCGCCACCCCGGGGTGGCGGGGGACAAGCCCCCGCGCTACATCGTCCGCTCATCCTGAGCCCGTCGAAGGACCCTGCATCTGACTACGTGCCGACCAGCGTGATGCTGGTCGAGCCTGTCGTCCTGGACAGCTCCGGGGCCAGCCCCGTCACTGTGGCGAAGTCGCCACTGCGCGAGGCGAAGGTCAGGATGGTGAAGCTCTGGCCGGGGCCGGGGTTGCAGCCGTCGATCAGGCTGACGTGCAGCGCGCCGTCCAGCAAAGCCGCGCCGGTGGTGGCGAGCCGGTCGAAGGCGGTGCAGGCAGCCGAGCCGCCAAGCTCGATGTTCAGGCTGCCCGACGCCGTCTGGGTGTAGGTGCCGCCCAGGTTCAGCGTGCCGGCCGAGCTGCCCGGGCTGACCTGGCCGCCGTTGGAGACGTTGTTGGCGATGGTCCCGCTTCCGGACAGGCTGCCGCCCTGGATGGTGATGGTGCTGCTGCCGCCCAGGTTACCCCCGCTCAGCGTGGTGCTGCCTGCCGTCTGGGTGTAGCCGCCGGAGAAGCTCAGCGTCCCGCTCTGCACCTCCACCGTGCCGGTATTGTTGAACGCCACCCCGGAGAAGGTGGTCGTGCCCGTGCCCCCCGTCTTGCGGAAGGTGCCGGCGTTGGTGAAGCTGGGGGCGGAGCCGTACCAGTAGTAGAACTGCGCGTCGCCCTGGACCTCGAAGCTGGCCCCGGCCAGGTTGTTCAAGACCGCCCCATTGTTGATCCCGACGTTGCCCCCGCTCCAGGTGGCTGTGCCGCCGTTGCTCAGCGTCCGGGTTTCCAGGTACCTGGTGTCGTTCCCGCTCAGGTTGAGCGTGGCCCCGGCCGCGAGACTGGTGGTCCCGCTGCCGCTCATGGCTCCGCCGGTCCAGGTGAAGCTGCCCCCGGCCGGAATGCTCAGCGCGCCGCTGCCCGCCAGGGTACCGTTGCTGAGGCTGAATCCAACGCTCTCGGACGCGGCGGCGAGGTCGAGCGTGCCGCCAGAGAGCGCGACCGTCCCCTGGCTGTGTAGGCTGATGATGCTGCTGGTGCCGGTGGAGTGGGTGACGGTGATGCCAGCCGTGTTGATGTAGACGTTGTGGCTCGGGCCAGGCGTAGCGTTGATGCTCCAGTTGGCCGGGGTGTGCCAGGAGCCACTGGTGCTGGCGATCCAGATGGCCGCGTTGGCATCGGTACTGGTCGCGGTGGCCGTCGGCGTCGAAGTCGGGGTGGCCGTCTCCGTAGGCGTGCTGGTCGGGGTCGCGGTGAGCGTGCTGGTTGGCGTCCGGGTCGCCGTCGGCGTGGCCGTGGGCGTCGCCGTGGGAGTGCTGGTCGGGCTAGCCGTTGCCGCGGCGGTCGGCGTTAGCGTGGGAGTTGCGTCGGTCGCCGGGCAGGCGGTGGTGGCGGGCAGGGAAGCCACCTGGCGTAGCACGCACAGGGCATCCAGGCTGGTGATGCTGCCGTTGCCGTTCCTGTCGGCGTGCCGATAGGTGAAACCGCTGGCCAGCGTCCCGCTCTGGCCATCGAGGTTAGCCACCACCACGTCCACCACGCTGGCCAGCTTGTCGGCCGGACAGGCCGTGGTCGCAGGCAGGGAGGCCACGGCGCGCAGGATGCACAGGGCGTCCAGGCTGGTCACGCTGCCGTTGCCGTTGACGTCGCCTACCGCGCGGCTGTGAGCCGGCGTGCGGGCGGTGAGGCTGGTGGCGCTGCTCACGCTCACCTCGGTCGCTGCCCGGCCCTCGAAGGTCACGCTCGCGCCGCTCTGGAAGTTGCTGCCCGTGATGCTGACCAGGGTGCGTCCTGCTGTCCAGCCGCTGCTGGGACTGACCGAGGTGACCGCCAGGCCCGAGCCAACGCCGATGGTGCCATCGGATGTGGATCCTGAAAGGGTATGCTCCATGGGATCGTAGAGGTCGACGATGGTGATGGCCAGGGCGCTGCTGCTGCCAGCCGACCCGACGGCCTGGAAGGTGAGGCTGGCCAGGGGCTGCGTCCCCGCCAGCCCCTCGTGGCCACCTGCGATGCGGACCTGGTTGGAGGCGAAGGCGGGGTCGCACTGGTAGGACAGGCTGGAGCTACAGCCAGTGGCGCTGATCACCGCTGGGTCGTAGGTGACGTCGACGGTCCACAGGCCCAGGATGAGGCCGGAGGGAATGGCAGCCTCCAGGGAGACCGTGGCCGTAGCGCCGGGCGCGACGTTGGTCGTGGAGGGTTGGATGCCGACCACGACCGCGGTCCCCGAAGGCGTGGGCGTCAGAGTTGGGGTGGTGGCGATGGGCGTGGCCGAGCTGGTTGGCATCGGAGTCGGGGTGGCGGTAGGGGCGGCCGTCGGCGTGGGGGTGGCAGACGCCGTGGGGGTTGGCGTGGCCATCGCCGCGCTGGTAGCTGTGGGCGTAGCCGTAGGAGCTGCCATTCGGGTCACGGCCAGGCTGTGGCTGCCGCCGCCGGCGATGGCGAAGGCGCCGGCTAGCCCGCTGACCTGGACGGGGGTGAGGCGGTTGTTGCCCGAAGTGCCATCGCCCAATCGGCCGCTGCCATTGTCGCCCCAGGCCCACACGGTCCCATCGCTCGCCAGCGCCAGCGAGTGGCCGGTGCCGGCCTCCATGCCGAGCACGCTGCTCAGCCCGCTCACCAGCACCGGGCTGTGCCGCTCCGTCGTCGAGCCATCCCCCAGTTGCCCCCTGGCGTTGTCGCCCCACGCCCAGGCAGCCCCGGGCGAAGGCGCAGCAGTCGGCGTACGGGTTGGCGTCGCAGTACCAGTGGCGGTCGGTGTGCCCGTGCTGGGGATGGTGGCCGTTGGCGTGGCCGTGAGTGTCACGGTGGCGGCTACCGTGGCTGTTGGCGAGGGCGTGGCGGTCGCCGTCGGTTTGGTCGTGGCCGCGCTCGTTGCCGTCAGCGTAGCTGTGGCCGTGGCGGCGGTTGTGGGGGTAGGAGTGGGGGTAGGAGTGGATCCAGCGCTCGTAATAGCCAGGGTATGGTTGTCGCCTGCCGCGCCGGCGATAGCGACCATGCCACTCAGGCCGCTTACCTGCGCGGGTATGGAGCGGTTGGTGGTGGAGCCGTTCCCCAGTTGTCCGTTGGTGTTGCCGCCCCAGGCCCAGACCGTGCCGTCGTTCCTGCGCGCCAGGCTGTGCAGGTCGCCGGCGGCGAGGGCGGTGATGCCGCTCAGATTGCTTACCTGCACGGGAGTGAGACGATCCACGGTCGTGCCGTCGCCCAACTGGCCCAGCGTGTTCGAGCCCCACGCCCAGACAACGCCGTTGGACCTGGCGGCCAGGCCGTGGCGGCCGCCCGCGGCGATGGCGACAGCGCTGCTGAGGCCGCTGACCTGGCCGGCGATGGCTCGCTCCGTCGTCGTGCCATCGCCCAGTTGGCCATAGATGTTCCAACCCCATGCCCAGACGGTGCCATCGTCCTTGAGCGCCAGGCTGTGAGAGCTGCCCGCCACGACGGCCCTGACGCGGGCCAGGCCGATCACCTGGGTGGCGGTCAGGCTGTCAGCAGTGGTGCCATCGCCCAGTTGGCCGTGGAAGTTGTCACCCCAGGCTCACAGGGTGCCGTCGGACCTCAGGGCAAGGCTATGATTGGCTCCAGCCGCGATGGCAACGACGCCGGCCAGGCCGCTGACGCGGACAGGTGCGGTGCGGGTGGCGGTGAAGCCATCGCCCAGTTGACCCTGCTCACCGCGGCCCCATGCCCAGACGGTGCCGTCGTCCTTGAGGGCCAGGCTGTGGAACTCTCCTGCCGCGATGGCGACGACGCCGGTGAGGCTGCTCACCTGTACAGGGGTATGGCGGTCGACGAAGGTCCCATCGCCTATCTGCCCATAGTAGCTGTCGCCCCAGGCCCAGACCGTGCCATCGGACCTGAGCGCCAGGCTGTGCTGGCTGCCTCCCGTGACAGTTGCCACGCCGCTCAGAGCCTGTCCTGAGCTTGCCGAAGGATTGCTCACCTGGACCGGGCTCAGACGGTCCGCGCCGTAGCCGTACGTGCCGTCGCCCAGTTGGCCATTGTTGTTGTCGCCCCACGACCAGGCGACCCCGGGCGAGGGCAGCGGGGTGGGGGTGAGGGTGGGGATGGATGCGGCGCTCAGGATGGTGAGCGTGTGCTGGCCACCTCCCGAGATGGCGGTGACGACGAGGCCGGCCAGGCTGGTGACCTGGACAGGGGTCCGGCCACACGCAGAGCCGGGCCAGGCGCCACACGTCTCGGTAGTGCTGGTACCCAACTGGCCGACGTCGTTCTTACCCCAGGCCCAGACGGTACCACCGGGTTTCAGAGCCAGGCTATGGTACCAGCCGGCGGCGATGGCGGTGACGCCGGTCACACCGGTGACCTTGTCGGGCGTGGAGCGGCTGGTGCTGGACCCATCGCCCAACTGGCCATAGGTGTTGTCGCCCCAGTCCCAGACGGTGCCATCGTGCGTCAACGCCAGGGAGTAGTACGCCCCTGCCGCGATCGCGGCGACGCTGGTGGGACCGCTCGCCTGGACGGGGGTGGAGCGGCTGATAACGGTGGTGCCGTCGCCCAACTGGCCGTAGCTGTTGTCGCCCCATGCCCAGACAGCCCCGCCGGTGCTCAGGAATCTGGGACTCAAGGCCAGGGAGTGGGCCGAGCCGCCAGCCATGGCCCTCATGCCAACCACGTCGCTCACCAGGACGGGGCTGTAGCGAACGTTGCCCGAGGTGCCATCGCCCAGTTGGCCGTAGGCGTTGTCGCCCCACGACCAGGTGGCCCCCAGCGAGGGCACAGAGGTCGGCGTCATCGTTGGGACAGGGCTCGGGGTAGCGGTAGCGGTAGAGGTGGCCACCGGCTCCGCGGCGCGCGCGACCGCCAGACCATGCGGTGCCTCCCGCGGGAGGGGCTTGCTCACCTCGATGGAGCGCGAGGGTTGCGGGGCCGCGGGCGCCGCCTGCGCAGGGTCGACGCTCAACAGGGGCGATCCGAGCTGCGCCAGCAGCAGGGCGAGACCGCCCAGGATAGCCAGGGTCTGGACCGGGACTCGACGGCTCAGCATTGGCGGTCTTCCTCACTCATGCGCGCAGTTCCTGGTGCTCCTCTTGCCTCGCGGCAGGCACTACGTCATCTCCCCCAGCGATCGAACACCTGGGCAGGTTATTGCGTGAGGGGTCTTAACCAGAAAACCGGCCAGGCACGAGGCAACCACGACGGGTTGTCCCTGCTCAGCCGGTTTCGCCACTCGCTCCGCCCGGCGTATCGGCGACCAGAGGGTACCCACGCCGGGCATCGTTGCATCTGAGTTGTTCCAGCATAGCCGGCTCCATCGGGCTGTCAAGCCTTGCGTTCGGAACGTAGCCCAAAAGTACTGGTGGTGGGCCGAAAACACCGGCTGTCTCCGTTCGAGCCGGGGAGGCAGGGCAACCGCTCGGCCCGGGATACCCTCTCAGTGGCCAGGAGCCAGGAGTCAGTGGCCAGGGTGGTGCTCGCCGAGCCAGGTGTCCTGGAAGTTCCGGATCCAACCGGTAGCGGCAGTGGAAACTGCGCAGACCAGCCTGCACCCAGCTCCGGCCTCGTGCTATAGTTCTGCAAGCGTCTGCACCCGATAGCAGCGACCTGACGAGCGCGAGCGGCCCGGCAACCTGTCTGCTTCGGCCTCCCGCCAGCGAGCGGGGGCGCAGGCGCCGGACTTGGCACGATGGCCTTCGACGACGACGCCTTTCGACAACTACTCCGCTTCCTCGCGCAGCAACCCGAGCGGCTAGCCGAGCTGCGCGGGCTGGTACTGGCCGATGCGTTGCCAGCCCTGCCCGCGCAGCTAAGCCGTCAACTGGCTGAAGCCCAGGTCCGCACCGAGCAAAACCTGGCCAGCCTCACCGCCCGGGTGGACCAACTGGCCGAAGCCCAGGTCCACACCGAGGGGCGCCTGGGCCAACTGGCCGAAGCCCAGGCCCGGACCGAGCAGCAGTTGGCCAGCCTCACCGCGCGCGTGGACCAACTGGCCGAGCGGATGGACCAGCTTGCGGCGCGGGTGGGCCAACTGGCCGAAGCCCAGGCCCGGACCGAGCAGCAGTTGGCCAGCCTCACCGCGCGGGTGGACCAACTGGCCGAGCGGATGGATCAGCTTACGGCGCGGGTGAGTCAACTGGCCGAGCGGATGGACCAGCTTGCGGCGCGGG
>JACQUR010000253.1 GCA_016210245.1 Chloroflexota bacterium | reverse complement strand
CGTCCGATCTCGCCGGACGAAGTCGTTACCGCCGTGCTCACGGAGGTGGTGCATGTCTGATCTGAAGCTGTTCAATGGCGGCCAGAAGTCAACCTGGTGCCTGGGCTGCGGTGACTTCGGGATCCTCGCCTCCATCAAACAGGCGCTGGCCGGGCTGGACCTGCAGCCGCACGAAGTGATGCTGGTCTCCGGCATCGGCTGCGGCTCCAAGCTGCCCCACTACATGCATGTCAACGCCTTCAACTCCATCCACGGGCGCGCGCTGCCGGTGGCCCAGGGGATCAAGCTGGCCGATCATGCCCTCAAGGTGGTGGCGGTGACGGGCGATGGCGACGGCTACGGCATCGGCATGGGCCACCTCATCCACGCCATGCGCCGCAACCCGGACCTCACCCACATCGTCGAGGACAACCAGGTCTACGGGTTGACCAAGGGCCAGTACTCGCCTACCTCCGAGCGGGGCTACATCTCCAGCTTCTCGCCCGAGGGCTCGATCGAGTGGGCGGCCAACCCCCTGGCCCTCGCTGTGGCCGCGGGCGCCAGCTTCATCGCCCGCGGCTTCTCCGGCGATATCAAGCACCTCACCTGGCTCCTCCAGCAAGCGATCATACACCGGGGCTACGCCCTGGTGGACGTGCTCCAGCCGTGCGTGACCTACAACAAGACCGGCACCTACGAGTGGTTCCGGGAGCGGGTCTACAAGCTGGAGGAGGAAGCCGGGTACGACTCGACCAGCCGCGAG
This sequence comes from Chloroflexota bacterium, assembly GCA_016210245.1. Lineage (GTDB taxonomy): Bacteria > Chloroflexota > UBA6077 > UBA6077 > JACQUR01 > JACQUR01. The sequence continues at coordinate 11,298 of JACQUR010000253.1, read as the reverse complement.
CATGCCTGGAGCAAGGCCCAGGAATGGGGTCCACGCATCCCCATCGGCATCGTCTACCGGGCCGAGCGGCCCACCTACGAGGAGCAGGTCACCGCCCTGAAGGCCGGCCCACTGGTCCTCCAGCCGTTGGACGGGCGCCAGCGCGACTACGAGGCGCTCAAGGACGAGTTCGTGTGAGGTGGGAGCTGTTCTGCCTATGAGCGACGGGCAGGACCAGCCGCATGAGGCAAGCGAACGCGCGGAGGGGGCACGCAAGCTCAACCCCCTCCGCCGCCTCTGGCTGCGCGGGGTCGCCTGGCTGATGGAGTTGGCCATCATCCTGCTGCCCCGACAGCTCAACCTCTCCTGGATCAGCGGCTCGCTGGCGGTGGGCGGCGCCTTCACCCGCGGCGACGTGCCGCGCCTGGCCGCGGCTGAGATCGGCGCCGTGGTGGATGTCCGCGCGGAGGCGGCGGACGATCCCCAGGTGCTGGCCCGCTACGGCATCGAGTGGCTGCACCTGCCAGCCCCGGACCATGACTCCCTCACCCGTGAGCAGCTCGCCGAGGGGGTGGAGTGGGTGCTGGCGCGCATGGAGGCGGGCAAGAAGGTGCTGGTCCACTGCCAGCACGGCGTCGGCCGCTCGGCGCTGCTGGCCAGCGCCGTGCTGGTCAGCCTGGGCTACACTGCCCCCACCGCGATCGAGATCCTGCGTTCCAAGCGCTGGCAAGCTGCCCCCAACGACCGGCAACTGGAGGCCCTGCTGGCGTTCGAAGCCGAGTACCGGCAGCGTGGCGCCGGACCGCGGCAGCGGTAGAGGACATCGCCAGGACGCGAGGAGGGCACGGCGTATCTGGAGATCGAGAAGGGGTACGGCACCGAGCAGCAGTTCAGCTACGACCCCGTCGAGATGAAGTATCGCTTCATCCGCACCATCGAGCGCACCATCGAGGCGCAGGAGCACCTCCAGCTTCTCGGCCCGCGGGTGGGTGGGCGCGAGAAGGCAGCCTCTGTCGCGGGAGGAACTCGGCCATGACGCTGACCCCAGGCTCGCCGGCGATCGTCCAGACCATCGCGGAGCAGAGCCCGTCCACGCTCATCAAGGACGAGCTGGTGCGCCAGGGCTTCCAACTGATCGTCTCCTATCCCGACCACCGCATGGCCTTCCTCCAGCGCGAGCTCCAGCAGGAGCCGTCGTGGCGGTACCTGCCGATCGCGCGCGAAGAAGAGGGCATCGGCATCTGCGCTGGCGCCTTCTGCGGCGGCATGAAGGCGCTGCTCATCATGCCCAACTCGGGCTTCCTCACCTGTTGCAACGCCATCAACGGCATCGCCCTGCTGTGCGGCATTCCGGTGCTGATGCTGGTGAGCTGGCGCGGCTCGCTGGGCGAGAAGCGCCACTTCATGATGGGCATGGGCAAGGTCACCCCACCGGTGATGGACGCCCTGGGCATGGACCACTTCGTCCTGGAGAAGCCAGAGCAACTCGGCCTCCTCGGCGAGGCGTACGATCACGCCGTGGCGGCCCGCAAACCTGTGGCGGTGCTGATCATGCGCGAGATGCTGCGCGGCCGCGGCGGCGCCATGGAGGAGTAGAAGGTCTTCCACGAGGTGCTGGGCGTGCGGTAGCTACCTTCGCTTCGCCCGCTTCTTCGTCCCTGCCACCACATTGGCGAACAGCCGAGCGCTGGACCAGGCGGACTCGGCCTCGCCCACCGACATGGCTGCCACAGCCGCGGTTTCCTCAGCGATGGTGGCCGGGGCCTTGGCAGCCAGGAAGGCGACCGTGGCTCCGCCGGTGGCTTGCTGGCGCTCGCTGCGCAGCTCGGTGCGCTGGAGGTAGTAGTGGGAGATCAGGTGCAGCACCTCGCCATCGCCAAAGCCGAAGCTCACCGCCACGGCCGGCTCGCCGTAGCGCTCGGACAGCTCCGAGGAGCGCATCAGCACGCGCACCGCCTCCGGGCGCAGCACCGTGATGGGGTAGCTGGCGCCCTCCAGCCACCAGCGTGGCTCCTCGCCCTCGGCCATCACCCCCTTGAGCCAGGGGTTCTCGTGGTCGACGACCTCAACCCCTACGACTTCGTCCCCGGTCGCGCGGCTGTTCCAGGCCAGGTAGCCGGGCAGGGCCTGCTCCAGCACGTGGCGGAGCGCCCAGTCGGTGCTGAACAGGGTAGCGCCCGCGCCCACCACCTCCCGCAGCGCGGCCACGTCCTGGCGCTCCAGGCCATAGCCCGGGCAGTTGACCACGATCAGTTGCCCTGGCCTGAGCCCGGCCCGGTGGAGCTGGTGGGGCTGCACCAGGGTGAACGGCAGCCCGAGCAACTCCAGCACCCGCTCCACCCGGTCGTACGTGCCCGGCACCACCACGATATCCGCCGCGGCCACTTGTTCCAGCGCCTCCGCCCCCGCCGGGTCCTCGCGCTGGATCGACTCTCGAGCCGCCCTGGCGGCGAAACGATACGCCGCGTCCATGCCTTCGTTTGCCATGATTGCCCTCCTTCGCCATTGAGTGGAACAGTTGAGCGCAGTCTGGTGGGGCGGGCGTCTCTGCCCGCCTGTACCCAGGGGCGGGCAGAGACGCCCGCCCCACCAGGATCGACTCAATAGCACTGCCAGTCCCTGGCCCCTTGCAACAGGCGCTCGATCAACTTGCGGCGCTGCGCCACCACGTCTGCCCGCACGTGCAGCTCCACGCCCGGGGCCAGCTCCCAGCGCTGCCACTCCTCGGCCAGCGGCCCGGCTGGACGAGCGGCCCCGGGCTGCCGGCCGGGCGCAGCCTGCTGCGCTGGCGGCGGCACGGCATAGTCGGCCTGCGACTCGGCCAGCCCGCCGCGCCCTGCCCGCGCGCGCGCGAGCAGCATCGACTCGTATTCCCTGGCCGAGGGCGCTTCCCGGGCGCGCCGCCACTCCGCCGCCCGTCGCTCCTCCTCGGCCAGCAGGGCGCGGAGGTCCTTGAGCGACAGCCTGGCGAGCCGCTCGCGCTGCTCGGCCAGCGGCACCCGCTGCTCGGCCAGGCGACGGACCAGGCGCAGCAGCAACAGGTGCTCCTCGCCATAGCAGGCCGCCTTCCCCCGCCCCTCCGGCCCCGGCAGCAGCCCTTCGGCGATGTAGAAGCGGATGGTGCGCACCGGCACCTCGACCTGCTCGGCCAGTGCCTCGATGGTCAGCCCGCTTGCCTCCTTGCCCATACGCGGAGTATACTCAGCGACAGTGGCGCTGTCAATAACAGCGCCACCACACGGGGCTCGACGCGCGCCGAGCGTTGTGTCACGCTCTGGGCGCTGGGGGAACGGATTGCTCTCCTGAAAATGGCGGCTCAGGCGGCCTGGGGTTTGGGGGTGAGCGTCACCTCGAACCCCACCCCGCAGCCATTTTCATGCGGCGCGGTCGCCCTGCAAGGGCGGGAGGAAACTGCTGTGAAAATCGCCGACGGCCGGGCTGCTGTGGACGTAATTTTCATCCCCCGGCGGCGCCCCCGCAGGGGCATGGACAACTGTCAACGGATTTCTGGGAACGGATTGATCGGATTGGAACGGATTCCTGGCAACGGATTGAGTGGATCGGATGGCGAGGATGAGACATGGCCATGCACGACTACCGTTCCGCGCTCCAGGTGGCCATCGACGCGGCGGATGAGGCGGCCCGGATCCTGCTGGCCGAGTGCGCGCGCCCGGACGGGCCGCGGGGGCCGCTGGGCCACTGTCCGGCCGACGACGAGGCGGAGTGGGCGATCCGCCGCCGCTTGAGCGCGCAGTTCCCGGGCTGGGGCTTCCGGGGCGAGGAGACCGGCTACCAGCCCCCGGGTGAGGGTGAAACCCACCTGTGGGTGGTGGACCCCAACGACGGGACCGAGGCGATGCAGCGGGGCTATCGCGGCCACGCGGTCTCGATCGGCCTGCTGCGGGACGGTATCCCCGTGCTGGGGGTGGTCCAGGCGGTGGACGCGCCCGACGACGCGGGCGACCGCTTCGCCTGGGCGGAGGGCTGCGGGCCGCTCACCCGCAACGGCGCGCCGGTCGAGCGCGACCCCTGGCCGGAGCGCCTGGGCCCGCAGGAGGTCGTCCTGGGCTCCCACGCGGCCGACCGCCACCCGGCCGGCAATCTGGCCTGTCTGGCGCCCGCCCGCCTCCGCGCCATGGCCAGCATCGCCTACCGCCTGGCGCTGGCTGCGGCCGGCGAGGGGGTGGCCGGGGCGTCGCTCAACGGGCCCGGGGCGGTGGACTACGCAGGTGGGCACGCCCTGCTGCGGGGCGTGGGCGGCAGCCTGGTCGACCAGATGGGCGCCGAGGTGTACTACGGGCGCGATGGCTCCAGCTCCACCCGGCGGTGCTTCGGCGGCGGGCCGAGCGTGGTCCGAGAGCTGGCTGGCTGCTCCTGGCATATCGTCCCTGGCAGCGGCTTCGGCGAGGCGGCGCCGCCGCCCGGCTTCGAGCCCGCGCACCTATCCCCCGGCAGCCTGGTCCACGACACCGAGGCGCTGCGGCGCGCCCAGGGCTGCCTGCTGGGCCAGGTGGCGGGCGATGCGCTGGGCGCGCTGGTGGAGTTCCAGACTCGGCCGGAGATCGCCGCGCAGTACCCGGACGCAGGGCCGCACCTGCTGGCCGACGGCGGCCCGCACGGGATCATCGCCGGCCAGCCGACCGACGACTCGGAGCTGGCGCTCATGCTCGCCCGCACGCTGGTCCACCTCGGCAGGTTCGATCCGGAGGCAGTCGCCATCTCCTACGCGCGCTGGTACCACCGCTGGACGCACGCCTCAGAACCCGTACCGTGCAGGCACGAGTGGTGCGACCCGTTCGACGTGGGCGGCACGACGCGCACGGCTCTGCGTCCCGTCATGCCCGAAGACGTGCGCGCAGAGAGTGCTGCCCAGACGGCCATGCGGGCGGCCAGCCGCTCCAGCCAGGCCAACGGAGCGCTGATGCGAGTCAGCCCGCTCGGCATCTGGGGCTGGCGGCATGACCCGGTCGAGGTGGCGGAGGCGGCGCGGGCGGACGCTCGGCTCACCCATCCCGACCCCGTCTGCCAGGAGGCCTCGGCCCTGTTCGCCACGACCATCGCCCACGCCATCGCCAGCAGCGCCGACGCTCGGCAGACCTTTCAGTGGGCGAGGGCGTGGGCGCACGGCCACTGCCAGGCGTCCGAGGTGGCGAGGGCGCTGGGACAGGCGGAGCGCTCCTTGCCCCAGGGCTTCGACGGCCCTCATCGAGGCTGGGTGCTCATCGCCCTCCAGAACGCGTTCTTCCAGTTGCGGCACGCGCCCTCACTGGAGGAGGCGGTGGTGGCGACGGTGCGCCAGGGCGGGGACACCGACACCAACGCCGCCATCTGCGGGGCACTGCTCGGCGCGGTGTATGGACGCGAGGCCGTGCCGGCCCAGTGGCGGCGGATGGTCCTCTCCTGCCGCCCCATGCCCGGCCACGCCCACATCCCGCGCCCCCGCCCCGCGCTGTTCTGGCCAGCCGACGCCCTCACCCTGGCGGAACGGCTGATGGGATGCAAGACGTAAAACGTAAGACGTAAAACGTAAAACGTAAGGCGTAACACGTAAGCACCCTTCACGTGTTACGTTTTACGTCTTACGTTTTACGTCTTACGTCTTACGCCTAGTACTCCGTCATCAGCACCTCGCCGTGCGTCTCGGGGGCGAACAGCTCCTCCAGCGCCGGGCGCTGGTCGATCAGACCCTGCTCCTGGCTGTAGCGGAGGAAGGTCTCCAGGTGCGCGCGATTGGGCTCCAGGCCGTAGGGGAAGACGTCGTCGCCCATGGTGGCCCGCTGCTCCTCCAGTTCCAGAGGCAGCCACGGGAGCGAGCAGCGCAGCGCGCCCGCCACGGAGAGCCACTGCATCCCGGCCGTCTTCGCCCGGGCGAAGGCCTTGCACAGGCTCACCGCCACCCACGGCGCCCGCTCGTAGATCTCCCGCTTGACCACCACCAGGTGCATGATCGGGAACAGCCCCGTGCGGCGGTAGTAGTCCAGCTCGACCTCCCGCGGGTTGGGGAACAGGCGCCGCACGTTGGGCGAGCCGGTCCGGAAGGACCTGGGCGGCACCGCGCCCATGAGCGCGTCGATTTCCCCCTCGACCAGCATCTGGTCGAGGCACTGCCGATTCGAGATCGTCCTGGTGCGCAGGTTGGGCAACTTGACTGGCACCCGCTCGACATAATTCTCGGGCTCGTCGTAGCCACCGAAGTACCACTCCATCTGGTCGGCGGGCACCCCGTACTCGTCCTGCAGCATGCCCCGCGCCCAGAGCCCGGCGGTCTGCTGGTACTCCATCGTCCCCATGCGCTTGCCCACCAGGTCCTTCGGCTCGCGGATCCCGGCGCCGACGTTGACGAAGATAGACGAGTGGCGGAACACGCGCGAGGGGAAGACGGGCAGGGCCACCATGCGGCGGTCGCCGCGCACGTGGAGCAGGACGTAGGTGGAGAGCGAGAACTCGCTTACGTCGAACTCGGCGTGGCGCGCCTGGCGCCGAAACAGCTCCCAGTGAGACATCTGTACGTAGTTGAGGCTGATCCCCTCGAGTGCGATGGTGCCGTCATACAGGCCCAGGGTGCGATCGTACAGGGCGCCAGCGTACGTCAGGTTGAGCTTCACAGTCGGATTACTCCCTTCAGCAAGCATCCAGCTCTCAGTTGTCGGCCTCCGATAGAGGGCCGAGCGATCTCCGGGACGCGGGGACGCAGAGACGCGAGGCAAGGATACTACGATGGTTGAACGCCTGCACACGATAGTAGGCGGTGTCATCCTGGAAGCTGGTCTGCCGCCCGTGCGCCTGATCCAGGGCGCGCTCGCGCTCGCGGGCGCGGGCCTGGTGGCGATGGTGCTGCCAGGCGGCCGGCTGCCGATCGCGCCCCACGTCTTGCATCCCGCCATTTCCCCACACACCCCACCCGTTCGGGTAGGTGGCACGACTACCCCACGGGGTGTGGTGCGGCCTGGCCCCTGGCGGGCATGCTAACGTCGATAGTTTGCTGACACGCCCACGCGGGCGTGGTTTCTTTGGCCGCCGAAATGTGGGTTAGACGGTCGCCTAACTCAACTTAGTGACATTAGGTCGGAGCCGGGCTCGCTATGGAGTTCACGCGCGAAGCCGATTACGCGATCCGTACCATGCTGGAGGTGGCCTGCCAGCCGTCTGGCGTACCCACCACCACCCTGGAGATCGCCCGCCGCCGCCTGGTGCCGCGTCCCTTCCTGCGCAAGATCGTCCCGCGCCTGGTAGCCGCCCGGCTGCTGCGCACGCGGCGGGGCGCGGGAGGCGGCCTGCTGCTCGCCCGTCCGGCCGGCGAGATCGACCTGCTGACCATCGTCGAGGTCGCCCAGGGCCCGATCGCCGTGAACCGGTGCGTGCTCCGTCCGGATATCTGCCCCCTCCAGCCCACCTGCCCGGTCCACGAGGTCTGCCGCCTTGCCCATGCCCAGTTCACCCGGCTCTTCGGTGGCGTCACGCTCGCTGACATGGTGCGGCGCGGGGCAGAGCTGCGGGCGGGACCGCGACCGCTGCCTGAACGAACCCTTCCCACTGAGGCTGGCGCACCATGAGCGACAAACGCAGGCTGTTCATCGCGCAGTTGCGCGGGGCAACCGTATTGCCACTGTTCGTGCATCATGGGGCGCTCCACCAACCGAGTGCGCCCACCTGGGCGACGTAAGCGGAGGGCAAAGCATGAACGTGACCGTCTACACGGGTCCGTTGCGCGCCAGCGGCAGTGCGCCTTCCCTGGCCACCGGCGCCAGGGCGGAGCAGCTTCGCGCCTACCTGATCCTGGCCAAGCCGAGGATCGTCTCGCTGGTCCTGTTCACGGCCCTGGTCGCCTGTTTCGCCGCCGCCCAGGGCCAGCCGCCCCTGGGCACGGTGTTGCTCCTGGTCGTCTCGGGAAGCCTCAGCGCCGGCGGCGCCGCCGCCCTGAACCACTACTTCGAGCGGGACATCGACGCCCGGATGGGCCGAACGCGACGGCGCCCACTGGCGAGCGGCCAGATCCGCCACCCCTCGCTCGTGTTGCTCGGCGGCATGGCCGCGATCGTGGTCGGCGTTGCCCTGGCTGGAGCGGTGAACCTGGCGCTGGCCGGGTTCGAGCTCGCGGGCGCGTTCGTCTACGCCGCCATCTACACCCTGTGGCTCAAGCGGCGCACCGCGCTCAACATCGTGATCGGCGGCGCGGCCGGCGGCTCGGCGGTGCTTGGCGGCTGGGCGGCCGTCGATCCAGGCCTCGGGCTCGTCCCCTGGTTGCTGGCCGGCCTGGTCTTCGCCTGGACGCCGGCCCATTTCTGGAGCCTGGCCCTGGCCCGCAGCGGGGAGTACGAGCGGGCCGGCGTGCCCATGCTCCCGGCCCTTGTCGGGCCTCGCGGCGTCGCCTGGTGGGTCGCGGTCCACATCCTGGCTACCGTCGCCCTCTCCATCGGGATTGGAGTGGCCGCGCACCTGGGGCCGCTCTACTTCGTGGCGGCGCTGGCCGCGGCCGTGGGTTTCCTGCGCGCGGGCGTCCAGCTCGTGCAGCGGCCAGGCGCGGTGACGGGCTGGCGGTTGTTCAAGTTCTCGGGCATCTATCTCGGACTTGTTTTCCTGGGTCTCCTGGCGGAGACGCTGAGGAACACACTGTAGGACGGAGGAGACATCCTATGCGAAAGCGAGATTGGTTGGTACTCGGCCCGAGTCTGGTGCTGGGGAGCCTGCTGCTGGCGGCATGTGCCCAGGGAGGCGGCGGGCAGGCTGCCCCGGCTTCGGGGGAGCTGGTCGTCAAGGCCTCCGAGTGGAAGTTCGAGCCGAATACCTTCCGCGTCGACGCCGGCAAGCCCACGAAGCTGGTGCTGCGCAACATGGGCAAGATCGAGCACGACCTGACGATCCCAGGGCTCGCGGCAGGCGGGAGGGAGGTCAAGCTCGAGGCGAAGGCGGGCGAGACGGCGAGTGTGGAGTTCACCGCCGACAAGCCAGGAGTCTACGAGGTCGCTTGCACCCTGCCGGCCCACAAGGACGCCGGGATGGTGGCGAAGGTCGAGGTAGTGGCGGCCCAGAGCGCGAGCGCGGGCCGATAGGTTGGCGGAGGGCACAGGGTCATGAACGGCAAGACTCACGGCGTCATCCTGGGCCTCGTCTGGGCGGTGGCCACCGCCGTGGGGGTGGCGGTGGTGCTGTCCGTTGGCATCCTTCCGTCGCCCGCCTCCGACGAGGCCCACACCGTCGACAACGCCATGTCCCTGCTGACGGCGCTGTCGGTGCCCATCTTCACGCTGGTGGTGATCGTCCTCGGCTACAGCATGGTGCGGTTCCGCCAGCGAGGCGAGCCCACCCAGGACGGACCACCCATCAAGGGCCACTTTGGGCTGGAGGTGGGGTGGGTGGTGGTCACCCTGGGGCTGGTGTTGTTCCTGGCGGGCTACGGCACGGTAGGGCTCATCGACATCAGGACCCACGCCGCCCACGCCGGCAACGAGCTGGTGGTGCAGGCGCGGGGGAGCCAGTGGTTCTGGGAGTTCACCTACCCCGAGCAAAAGATCAGCACGAAGGAGGAGCTGGTCCTGCCGCTGGGGCGGCCGGTCCGCTTCGAGGTCAGCGCCGCCGATGTGGTCCACTCCTTCTGGATCCCGTCCTTCCGCATGAAGATCGACGCGGTGCCGGGCATGGTGACCGTGGTCCATGCCACGCCAAACACGGCCGGGAACTATCGAGACGACTTCAACTTCCGGGTGCAGTGCGCCGAGCTGTGCGGGCTGGGCCATACGGGCATGACGGTTGGCGTGACCGTTGTGGAGCCGAGCCAGTTTGAGGCCTGGGTTGCCAGGCAGAGCCCGAGAAGGTAGGAGGGCGGTGCTATGGCTGTAGCTTTGCTGCCTGTGATCAAAGGGATCGCGTTCGCCGTCGTCGGATACGCCATCGGGGCCGGCCTGGTAGCGCTCATCAGTGCCCTGGCGGGTGCGGCTACGATGGTGGAGCCGTACCTTGCCCTGGGCTACGTGTTTGCGCTGGTCGGCTGGCTGCTGGGCGTGGGCGTCTGGGACGCCTGGGCCAGGGAATGGTTCGGCCTGCCGCTGAAGCGGGAGGAGGTCCACGACTGGCGCCGCTACTTGCGCTTCACCACGGACCACAAGGTCATCGGCGTGCAGTACCTGGTGACCTTCTTCGTCCTGTTCCTGCTGGGCGGCCTGCTGGCCATGGTGATGCGCGTGGAGCTGATGGCCCCGGGCAAGACCATCATGGGGTCCAACGAGTTCAACGTGGTGATGAGCCTGCACGGGATCATCATGATCGCCGTGGCCGTGGCCACCGTCATCGGCGGCTTCGCCAACTTCGCCCTGCCGCTGCTCATCGGCGCCGAGGACGTGGCCTTCCCGCGGGTGAACGCGCTGAGCTACTGGATCGTCCCGCCGGTGGCGGTGCTGCTCATCGCCAGCCTGTTCTTCGGCGGCTTCGACTCCGGCTGGACGGCCTACCCGCCGCTGAGCGTGGTGAACGAGACGGGCCAACTGCTCTTCCTGCTGGCCTTCATCACCTTCGGGCTCTCGTCCATCCTGGGCGGGCTGAACTTCATCGCCACCGTGGTCATGCTCCGCGCCCCTGGCATGACCTGGGGCCGCCTGCCCATCTTCGTATGGAGCATCTTCAGCGCCGCGCTCATCAGCCTGACCGCCACCCAGTTCGTGGCCACGGCCCTGCTGACGGTGGTGCTGGACCGGGTGGCGGGGATGTCCTTCTACAACGCCGCCCAGGGGGGCCAACCGCTGCTGTATCAGCACCTGTTCTGGTTCTACTCCCATCCTGCGGTCTACATCATGATTCTGCCCGGCTTCGGTCTGGCCCTGGAGGTGATCACCCACTTCTCGCGCAAGCCGCTCTTCGCCTACAGGTGGGTGGCCAGCAGCTTCCTGGGGATTGTGGGGCTGAGCTTCATCGTGTGGGCGCACCACCTGTTCACCAGCGGAATGCAGGACTTCCTGCACATCCCCTTCATGGTGCTCACCGAGCTGATCTCCGTCCCGACGGGCCTGGTCTTCCTGGCGGCCCTGGGGACCATCTGGCTGGGGCGGCTGTGGTTGACTACGCCGATGCTGTTCGCGCTGGCGTTCGTGTTCAACTTCCTCATCGGCGGCATCACCGGTATCTACCTGGCGGACGTCCCCACCGATATTCAACTGCAAAACACGTACTTCGTCGTCGCCCACTTCCACTACACCATCATGGGCGGCGAGGTCTTTGGCCTGATGGCCGGACTCTACTACTGGTTCCCGAAAATCACCGGACGCATGTTCAACGAGAAGCTGGGCAAGCTCCACTTCTGGTGGATGTTTCTGACCTACAACCTTACGT
>JACQUR010000055.1 GCA_016210245.1 Chloroflexota bacterium | reverse complement strand
GGGCCGTCTGCCCCTACGACCTCCACGCACCAGAACTGGGCGGACCCCTGGCCAGGGCGACTTGACGGCGCACCCTGCGTGGGAGTACCAAATGTACGGACATCCGCGCCCTGGCGCAAGTCCTGGAGTGGAAGTGGACGCGCGAGCCCTGGCGATCCACCTCGAACCGCGCAGCGGGGTTCCGCTGCACCGCCAACTGGAGGCGGCGCTCGGCATGCTCATCCAGACCGGCCGGCTGCGTCCGGGCGAGGCGTTGCCGGGCGAACTCGAGCTCACCGCGCACCTGGGCGTCAGCCGCCACACCGTGCGCCAGGCCCTTGGCGCGCTGGTCGCCGAGGGCCTGCTCCATCGCCGGCGCGGTGTGGGGACGACGGTGGCCTCGCCCACCATCGAGCGCAGCCTGGACAGCTTCTACGCGTTCGCCTGGGAGGTACGCGCCCGAGGCGCCGAGCACCGCTCGAAGGTGCTGGAGCGGGTAGCCATGCCGGCCGACGAGCACATGGCCGGTCGCCTGCACGTGCCGGTCGGCGGTCTCGTCGAGCGCATCGAACGGCTGCGCATGGCCGATGGCGAGCCGCTGGTGCTGGAAACTGCCTACCTCCCTGCTGACCTCGCGGCTGGCCTGGACCAGGCGACCCTGGAACGGGAGGCGCTCTACGATGCGCTGGAGCGGTTGTGCGCAATTCGGATCACCCATGCCCGGGAGACCATCCGCCCCGTGGTGCTGGAGCGCGCTGTTGCCCAACTCCTGAGCGTCCGCGCGGGCGCCCCGGCCTTCCTGGTGGAACGCATGACCTGGGCCGATCAACTGCCCGTCGAATGGAAGCAGAGCCTCGTCCGGGGGGATCGGTACCTCTACTCGGTGGAGCTACCACGCCGGGATGATGCGGGACAGCGATGAGGCTGCCGCCTATCGTCGGCGCGGCGCTGCATCATGGGCCCGGCGGCGCGGCCGGGCGTGTGTACCGCTGGCTGGGGGCCATCCTGGTGGGCGGCGCGCTCGGACTGATCCTGCGGGTGCTCCTGTTCTTCCTTGGCACCCTGGCGCTCGATGTCGTCGCCGCCCTGGTAGGCGCGATCGTCTCCCTTCTCCCGGCCATCGACCCCGTGTATACGCGCGCGGCGCTCCACAGCCTCGCTGAGGTCGACGTTCAGGGTGTGGCCATCGCCGGGCCCGTCGGAGATGCCCTGCACGCGCTCGCCCCGAGGGTGGTGCTGGAGCCGGCCTGGTCCGCGGGCAGCCTGGTCCGCCTGGTGGTCGAGCCGGACAGCGCGGTCCTGGGGCGCCTGGTCGCGGCTGGCTTCGCCCACGCTGGCGTGCTGGCCGTGGGGCTGTGGCTGGTGGGTGCTGGCCTGGCGCAGCGCCGCCCTCGCCTCACCCTGGCGGGCCTCGCCGCCCAGGTCCAGGTGGCGCTCAGCGTCCTGGGCGCGCCGCCGTCGCTCGACGACCTGGAAGCCGCCGGGATGTCCTTCGCGCTCAATGCGCTCCTGCCGGGGCTGGTCGGGCGTCGGGTAGCGCTCTCGGATCTGGTGGCGGACGTGGCGCCGACGACGCTTGAAGCTGGGCTGGTGGCCCTCGCGCTGCTCAGCGCTTACTTGCTGGCCGCAGGAGCGACGGTGCTGGCTGGCCTGCTCGGGCGAAGGGCTGCCGGGGGCGCCCTGGCCGGCTGGTACCCGGTAGGGGCGGCGGCCGTGCGCCGCCGTACGGCTGCCGCCTGTGCCGGACTGGCCTGCGGGCTCGTGCTGGCCAGCGCGGCTATCGCCGGGTTCTCTCAGCCCACCACTGTGGCGCCCTCGCAGCCGGAGGACGCAGCGCCCCCAGCGGCGTCGAGTTGGAATCCCGAGCGCGACGACTGGTTCGAGGACCTGCACGGGCTGCGGGTGGCGGCGCCAGCGCCGCCGCCCAGCCGCGTCGAGGTGCAGGGCAATCGCTACCGCTACCGGTACCTGGTCAACGGCCAACCCCAGGTCATCCGGGGCATGGGCCTCAACACCCAGTACCGCCAGGTGCTCGCGCCAGGGGAGCGCGCTGCCCGGCTCGACGCCGATTTCGCTGCCATGCAGCGCCTCGGGGTGAACACCGTGCTGGGCTGGGATCCGCTGGAGTTCGATGAGACGTTGCTCGACCTGGCGGCCAGGCACGGCCTCGGCGTGGTCCCGCCCTTCGACCTGGATCCCAGCGCCGACTACACCGATCCGTCCCTGCGCGCCGATCTCACTCGCCGCGTCCTGGCGTGGGTCGCGCGCTACCGCGACCACCCGGCGCTACGCATGTGGGGTCTGGGCAACGAGGTGCTGCACAAGATCGTCCACCCTGTGTGGGTCGGCCCCCAGGACCCTGCGCGCGATCGCAACGCCGATGCCTTTGCGGCGTGGCTTCTCGACGCCGCCGAGGCCATCCACGCCGCCGATCCCGACCATCCCGTGACCTACCGCGACGCGGAGGATGCCTTCACCTCCTGGGTGGCCGACGAGTTGCACCGGCGCGGCGGCAGCCCGCGCCCCTGGTTCGTCTGGGGCGCAAACTGCTATTCCGACTACCTGGCCGAAGTGGTCGACCGCTGGCGTGAGAAGGGCCTGAACGTGCCCCTGTGGGTGTCCGAGTTCGCTCCGGGCGGCATGGCGCCGGGCAGTCGGACGGAGGGGTTTCGCCAGATGTGGGGCTACGTGCGCCGCCATCCCGAGTGGGTGCTCGGCGGCGCCGTCTACGCCTGGACGCGCAACGGGCCCGAGGAGATCGACCGCACGCTGGGGCTCACCGACGACGGTACGCCACTGGACAGGCACGTATTGCGCACGCTCGCCCTACTGTTCCATGGACAGCCGTGACGGCGCGTCGAGAGGTGGCAGTGAGGGTTAGGAGTCGGGGGACGCGGAGACGCGGGGACTGGGCGGAGGGGGTGGGATTCGAACCCACGAGGGCTGTCACACCCTACCCGTTTTCGAGACGGGCGCACTCGGCCGGGCTATGCGACCCCTCCAAAAAGCGAAGGGCAGCGGCCTACAAACTACCCCTCGCCTCGACAGTATAGCACATCCGAGCGCTCCGCCGGGCAGCCGCCGTGCGTCTGGAGGGCGCCTGCCAGGCGTATCATCATGGCCGGGGACCCATGAATCGCGACGAGATCGAACACGAGCTGCCGATGCCTGAGTACCACCCCCAGACGGCTGCCGACACGCTCCGCCTCATCGCCGGCGGGGCGGACCCCTGGCTGGCGCTGGGCCAGTTCGTGGACGACTGGCGCCGGACGGAGACGGCGCAGCGGCCGCGGCTCGTCGGCGAGCCGCTCCCCGGCGTTCCTGCCCAGCACCTGCGCTGGGCGGCCCTGCTGGCGGCCTCCGTGGAGTGGCTGTGCGCGCAGGACGAGCTACCCTTCCCGTCCTGGACGAGCCGACCCGAGTATCGGCTGGCCGAGCCGTGGTTCCTCTACCCTGGCTGGCGTCTGCGCGCCTGGCAACTGGCTGAGACGCCCGTTCCCTTCCGGATGCGCAACATCTTCGGCGGGGACCGCATCCTCGCGCGCGTAGGCCGAGTTGACAGTTAACAGTCGACAGTTGACAGCCAACTGTCGACTGTCGACTGTTAACTGTCAACTCAGGTCGGCTTCCTCGGCGCTGCTGTCGGTGGGTCGGCGCATCTCCTCGGGCGCGCTCACCCCGATCAGGTGCAGGGTGTTGGCCAGCACCAGCTTGCAGGCCGCCACCAGCTTCAGCCGCGCCCGGCTGAGGGCGACATCCTCCGACACGACCCGGCACTGGGTGTAGAAGGAGTGGAAGACCCGGGCGATGTCCTGGGCGTAGAAGGGCAGGTGGTGGGGGGCCAGGCCCTGGGCCGCGATCTCCACCAGCTCGGGGAGCTGGACCATCTTGCGGATCAGGGCCAGCTCGGGCTCCGCTTGCAGGAGCGCCACGTCGCCCACCCGGTAGTCCAGTTCGCCCGCGTAGCGCAGGATGCTGGCCGTGCGGGCGTGCGCGTACTGCACGTAGAAGACCGGGTTTTCGTCGGACTGCTTCTTGGCCAGGTCGAGGTCGAAGTCCATGGTCGCCTCCGGCGACCTGGCCACCAGGAAGTAGCGGATGGGGTCCGGCCCCACCTCGTCCAGCACCTCCCGCAGGGTGACGTAGGTGCCCGTGCGCTTGCCCATGCGCACCGGCTTGCCCTCACGGACCACGTTGACCAACTGGTAGAGGATGACCGTCAACCGGTCCGGATCGATGTCCAGCGCCTTCAGCGCCGCTTTCAGCCGGGGCACCTGGCCCTGGTGGTCCGCGCCCCACACGTCGATCACCCGGGCGAAGGTGCGCTGGACGAACTTCTCGTAGTGGTAGGCGATGTCGGAGGCGAAGTAGGTGGGCTGGCCGTTGCGCCGCACCAGCACCTCGTCCTTCTCGTGGCCCAGGTCGGAGGAGGTGAACCACACCGCCCCTTCCCGCTCGGCCACGTACCCGCGGCTGCGGAGCAGTTGCAACACCTGGGTGAAGAGCCCGCTCTCGTAGAGCGAGCGCTCCGAGAACCAGCGGTCGTAGGCCACGTTCATGGCCGCCAGGTCCTCGCGAATCCAGGCCAGCACTCGCTCCGACGCCAGCCGGCCCACCTCGCGGGTGGCCTCCTCCTGAGGCAGGTGGAGGAAGCGGTCGCCCTGGGCCTCGACCAGCGCGCGGGCGAGGTCGACCACGTACTCGCCCGGGTAGCCGTCCTGCGGGAATTCGACCTCGCGCCCCAGGAGTTGGGCGTAGCGCGCGTAGACGCTGGCGCTGAGCCGCTCGGCCTGCGTGCCGGCGTCGTTGATGTAGTACTCGCGCTGCACGTCGTAGCCCGCCGCCCGCAGCACCCGGGCAAGGCTGTCGCCCAGGGCGCCGTTGCGCCCGGAGCCGATGTGCAGGGGCCCGGTTGGATTGCCGCTGACGAACTCCACCTGCACCCGCTCGCCCTTGCCCAGCGGGATCTGGCCGTGCTGCTCGCCCGCGCGCAGCACGGCCTCCACCTGCTCCTGGAGCCACTCGGTGGAGAGGTGGAAGTTGATGAAGCCGGGCGCGGCCACCTGGACCAGGGAGATCGACCGGGGCAGCTCCAGGTTGGCGCTGATCGCCCCGGCGATCGCCATGGGCGCCATGCCCGCCGCGCGCTTGAGCTTCAGGGCGATGCTGGAGGCATAGTCCCCGAACTGCTCGTCCGGCGGATGGTCCAGGTTGATCTCCGGCACGGGCACCGCCGGCAGGGCGCCGTTCCGCTGAGCGCGTTCGATGGCCTCGGCGAGCAGTTGGCGGATGTCTTCTTTGATCATGGCCTCTACTACGCCGCAGCCCGCCGTGAGGCGGGCCACGATGATGACCTCATCATTATACCACGGCTCGGCGCTCGTTCCGGTGGGCACGGGTCCGCTCCCTCACGGTCGCGGCTCGGATCGCCGCGGTGGCACAGGCGCGGTGGCACAGGCGTGGTGGCACAGGCGTGGTGGCACAGGCGGCTCGCCTGTGCCAGCGGTGGGGGGTGGGCCTCGGGTGGCCGGGCCCGCTCCCTCACGGTCGCGGCTCGGATAGGCGCCGCACCGGCGAGCCGCCTGTGCCACCAGAGCGCAAGCATCTATCCGAGCTGCGACCGTGAGGGAGCGGTTCGAAGCGGCTCACGTGCCGACTGACGGACTCCTGGCGCAGTTTCCGGCACGATTGGGCTTGCCCCGCTCATCCTGAGCCTGTCGAAGGATGAGCGGGGCAAGCCCAATCGTGCCGCAACTGGCTCTATGGCAACGTCCCATTCCGCCGCGCTTCCAGCAGCGCGGAGTAGGCGGGGCGGGGGGTGCCGTCGGGGTCCATGATCGCCCACCAGGCCTCCTCCCGGTCTCTGGTCCAGCTCGGGTCGGGCAGGGTCCACAGCATCATCACCCCGATCCACGGCGCCCAGCTCTGGCGCGCAAACTGGAAGGCGCGCACGATGTTCTGCGCCTTGCGGTCCTCGGGAATGGCATACCAGGAGTAGCTCGGGTGGACCATGTCCGAGGTCCAGCCGAACTCCAGCAGCCAGATCTGCCTGGCCGCGTCTCCGTTCTTGACCATGAGGTCGCGCAGTTGCTCGATGCGGCGGAAGTAGAAGCTGCCGTGCTCGCAGTAGCGGGCGCCGCCGTCGCAGCCCTTCCAGGTGCCGATCGCCAGGGTAGGATCGGGCGCCTGAGTATTGCCGTGCGCTCCCAGCACGTCGTAGCTGCCCTTCATGCCCGCGTCGTAGAGCCACTGGAGGTAGGTGTCGTCCGGGCGGGCGGTGTCGTCGTTCCAACCGGTGGGCGAGAGCCCGGCCGTGACCACGGTGATGCTCGGGTCGGCCGCCTTGGCCGCCTGGTAGGCCAGCTTCAGCAGGCGCACGTAGTCGGCCGCCTGCGCCTGGTTGATCGCCTTGTCGCCCCACTCGCGGGCCAGGTTGACCTCGTTCCAGATCTCGATGGCGTGCAGCCGCCCGATGGGCGAGCCCTGCTTGTAGCGGCTGACCAGGGCCGAGACGAAGTCGGCGAAGTCCTGGTAGTTATCCGGCGGGCCGTTGTGGGC
>JACQUR010000266.1 GCA_016210245.1 Chloroflexota bacterium | reverse complement strand
TCGTGGGGGTGGGCGTCACCGTCGGCGTGATGACGATCTCGGTGACCGCCATGTTGACCCGCGAGTTCTGGGCTGTGGTGTCGAAGCCGAGGGTGGCCGCCAGGCTCGGTGACGGGTTGCTGTCGGCGTAGATGAAGAAGGCTACCCCGATGCGCTCGCCCGCGTTGAGCGTACTGGTGGCCACCGATTCCGACCACTGCACCTGGGTGTACGTCGTGGGCACGCCGCCGAGCCCCGGGTCGAAGAACGACGGGCTCTTCCACAACTGCGTGGCCACACCGGCGGTGTCGAGGCGGTACACCGCCGCCTTGAACCAGGGGTTCGAGCCATCGCCGGAGACGTTCCCCGTGATGAACAGGGTGAACGTCCAGGTGCCCCCGATCTGCCACTGTCTCAATGAAGGGACCGCGTCGGACGCCCAGTCGGAGATCAGGCTCGCGTCGCTGAACTGCACCTCGACGCGGCGAGCGGTGATCGACGCGCTGGCAGTGGCCAGCGTGCCGGCGGGCGGCTGGGTATTGAAGGTGTTGTAGGTGTAGCCGCCCTGGATCACGTCGGCCGCGTGCAGGTACTGGGCGCCACCTGGCGGCGGGATCGGGGTCGCTGTGGCCGTGGGGCTGGGGGGCGCGGTCGCGGTGGCCGTAGGCGTGGGCGTGTCGGTCGCGGTCGCGGTGGCGGTCGGCGTGGCGGTCGCGGTGGCGGTCGGCGTGGCGGTAGCCGTGGCGGTGGCCGTGGCGGTCGCGGTCGCCGTCGGCGTGGACGTGGCCGTGTCGGTCGGGGTGGGGCTCGGGCCAGGGGTGTCCGTCGCCGTGGGCAGGGGAGTAGGCGTCAGCGTCGCGGTCGCCGTGGCAGTGGGCGTATCGGTTGGTAACGGTGTCGCGGTGGGTGTGGCCGTAGGGGTAACCGTGGCCGTGGCCGTGGCCGTGGGGGTCGCGGTCGGCGTCGGCGTGTCGGTCGGAGTGGGGGAGGGCGTGAAGGTGGCAGTCGGCGTCGCGGTGTTGGTGGGCGTCGGCGTGGGCGGCGTGTAGGAGAGCGCGAGCCCCAGGTGGTCCCAGCGGAAGGTGACGTTCGCGCTGGCGCTGTTGCCGGTGGCCATGTTCGCGACGATGGCGATCCGCACCGTCGATGACGACGGCCGAGAGCCGGCGGGCACGTTTGTGGCGCTGCCTGAAGTGTCGACGGTCGGCCAGGTGCTCTCCAGGCCGGTCTCGGGCTGGTTGGCGAGCAGCGTGGCCAGGACCGTGTTGGCCGTGTCGCGCAACTCGACCCGCCACTGGTTGCCTGTGCCCGCGGTGGTCCAGGTGCTGGTACGCTCGCGGATGCAGCTCACCTGCGCCTGGCTGACCATCGAGCCAACGGGAACGCCGAGCTGCTCCCAGGTGGTCTGGATGTACCAGACGTTCGTGTTCGTGTTGTTCCTGCCGCTGATGGTCGCCTGGAGAGCACCATTGGTAGGCGAGCCGTCGGTGTTGATGAAGCTGAGGGTGGAGTTGGCTCCTGCGCTGGCAGTCCAGTTCCCCTGGGCATCGAACTCCCACGTGGCAGTCGGGCTGCAGGAGGCCAGCGTCGACGGAGTCCACGTCGGCGCGGGTGTGGCAGTGGCGGTGGGGGTCGCGGTCGCGGTCGGGGTCGCCGTGGCGGTGGCAGTTGCCGTCGCGGTGGGGGTGATAGTCGGCGTATCCGTCGCGGTCGGCGTGGCTGTCGCGGTCGGCGTCACCGTCGGGGTGGGGGTGATGGTTGGCGTCGGCGTGGCGGTGGCAGTGGCAGTGGGGGTGGGCGTGGGCGAGAAGACGGTCTCGGTAACCGACATGATCACGTACGAGTTCTGCCCCGAGGTGTCGAAGCCGAGGGTGGCTACCTCGTTCACCGACGGGTCGCTGTCCGGGAAGATGAAGAAAGCCACCCCGATGCGCTGGCCCGCGGTCAGCGTCGCCGCTGACACCGCCTCCGACCAGTTCTCCTGGGTGTAGGTGGTGGGGAAGGGGTCGAGGGTCGGGTTCGGCTGGAAATAGGCCGGGCTCTTCCACAACTGGGTCGCGTTGCCGTTGGTGTCGATGCGATACATCGCCGCCGCGAACCAGGGCTTCGATCGGTCGCCCGAGTTGCTGCCCTTGACCCAGATGTTGAAGGTCCAGTTGCTGCCGGTGATGTCCCACCGCGCGTTGGACGGGACAGGATCCGAGGCCCAGATGCCGATCGAACCGTCCATGAACTGCTGCTCCACCTGGCGGGCGGTGAGCGAGGCGGTGGCAGTGCCGAGCGTGCCGGCGACTGCCCCGCTGTTGACGGTGTTGTAGATGGTGCTCCCGACCAGCGCGTCGGCCACGTGCAGGTACTGGTTGCCGCTGGGCGCCGCCAGGATGGAGATCGGCCCCAGGGCGTCCGGGGCCAGGGCCGCGTCCACAGCGGCCCTCGAGGTGGACGTGGGCGTCTCGGTCGGCGTCGAGGTCGGCAACTCAAGCGCACCGGGGTCCGTGGACGCTATAGGTGCGGCCGTCGGGGCAGGGACGGGCGAGGGGGTGGGGGTGAGCGATGGCATCTCCGTGGGAGCAGGCTCGGGCGTCGGCGTCTCCGTCGGCACCGAGGTGGCAGAGGGCGAGGCAGTAGGGGTGGCGCTGGGTTCGGGCGTGAGGCTCGCCGTCGGCTCGGCCGTGGGGGTCGCCGTGGGCGCGGCTGTTAGGGTGGCGGTCGGTACCTGCGTTAGGGTCACGCTGGGCGTCGGAGATGGCGGCTGGGTAGGCACGGGCGTGAGGCTCGCCGTCGGTGTCTCGGTTGGGGTAAGGGTCGCCGTCGCCGTGGGCGCCGGGGTGGCAGTGGCCGTAGGAACATGGGTGGGCGTGGTGGTGGGCGGGGTCGTTGGGGCTGGAGACTGCGTCGGCGAGGGGGTAGCCCCGGGCAGCGGCGTCGGGGGCTCGGCGGCGGAGGTGGCCGGCGCGCCGGTAGTCCCCAGACTCAGCGCGCAGGCGAGCGCAGCCACAGCCAGGGCGATCAGCCACGGACGACGCTCACCGGCTGCCCACCGCTCCCCGCTCACGGCTCGTCACCCAGCTCCCATGCAATCACCCGCCCGTTGCCGCGATCGGCCACGTAGAGCACCTGCCCCCGCAGCGCCAGGCCGGTGGGCGAGGCCAACTCCTCGCCCGTGCCATAGCGGCCGAGGATGTGGCCGGCCGGGTCGAGCACGGCAATGTCGTTCGCCTGGGTGTCGGCCACGTGCAGCCGCCCACGTGAGTCCTGCACCAGCCCGCGGGGCTGCAGCAGGCGGTGCGGCTGGAGGGTGCGCTGGAAGCGCCCCTCAGCGTCAAAGACCTGGATACGGCCGTTGTTGGAGTCGGAGACGAAGACTTCGCCGTCCTCGGCTACCCAGACGCCATTGGGGTAGGCGAACTCGCCGGACTCCTTGCCCCGACCCGTGCCGATGGCGCGCACGAGCCCACCGTCCGGGCTGAGGACCAGCACCTGGTGGCGGGCGACGTCGGTGAGGTAGAGCAGTCCCTGGCGGTAGGCCAGGCCCACCGGCCCCTGGTAGCCGCTGGGCTCCGGTGGCACCGCCTCCAGACTGTTGCCGGCCAGGTCGAGGCGGAAGACGCGACGCTGCCACAGGTCCGCCACCCAGGCGCGGCCGTCCTCCGCCACGGCCAGGCCGACCGGGTAGCGGAGTCTGCCCTCGCCGTAGGATCGGAGCAGCTGCCGGTTGGAGCCGTAGCGATGCACCTGGCCGAGGCCGGCGTCGGCCACCAGCAGATCGCCCCCTTCGAGGGCCGCCACAGCCATTGGCTCCCGTGGGATCGGGTTGAGTGGGTCGCCATTCCCGATCCACGCCACCTGCCGCCCGGGCGGGCCAGGAGGAAGCTGGGGCGCCGCCGAGAGCCCTGGACGCCCCGGCCCGAGCAGCCAGACGGCGAGCCCGGTGAGCAGCGCCGCCACGAGTGGCGCTCCCACCGGCTTCGGCAGTAGCCCCCTGGCCATCCCGTTCACCCCTCGCACCCGGTAGCAGCAAGGGGGCGGGCGACGCCCGCCCGCCCTCTTGCATGCCCCGGCACTCTCGACCGCCAGCTACCCCGTTCGCCCACCCCGAACCGTGTGGCCGGCGAGCCTTCCACCCAGGCGCAGTATGGGCCATCTTTGGTTACAAATTGGTAAACGACCGGGCGCCACGGGTTACTCGCCAGTTACAGCCTGGGCAGGGAGGACGGACCTAACCCCCGGCCCCCGTCCCAGCCAGGGGAGGGGGAGACCACCAGCGGGCGCAGCCACTCCCCCTTCCCTCGCAGGGAAGGGGGCCGGGGGGTTAGGTCCGGGGGCCAGGGGGGCAGGAGACGCGGCGCGCGCCCGCACGGAGGCAGCGCTGCGCGAGCTGGCCCTGGCCCAGGCCCGCACCGAGCAGCGGCTGGCCGGGCTGGCCGAACGGGTGGACGGGCTAACCGAGGCAGTACGGGAGCTGGTGGAGTGGCAGAGGAGTGAGAACAACCGGCGGGAGGGTGAGCGCTACGAGCGGGATATCCGACTGGTGGGCCCCCGCTTGTTCGCCGCGGGCGAGGGAGGAGCGCCTTTCGAGCCGCACGTGCGGCCACGCCTGAGCCAGGTCCTGGCAGAGGTCTTCGCCGCGGAGGGCGAGTTGGACCCGCAGGCGGACCCGCTGCTGGCCGACCTGGTCTGGTGGAAGGACGGGCAGTTCGTCCTCGCCGAGATCTCGATTGTGGTTGGGATGTCAGACGTGTACCGCGCGGAGCCGCAGGCCGCGACGCTGCGCAAAGCCGGCCAGGAGCGCGGGGTAGAGTCGGTGCTGCCGGTCGTCATCGGGCAGCGCTGGTCCGGCGTCGACGCCCGCAAGGCAGCCGAACGCCTGGGCGTCGCCTGGTGGATACGCGAGGACAAAGACGTTTCCCCGGAGCTGGTCGCCTATCGGCGGCTGCGTCCAGCTCGGTCCTGACGCTACGAAGGTCAGGCAGAGCGCAGGGTCGGCTCGACGACCTCGCCATAGGGGTCGAGGATGCCAATGCCGGCGGCTCGTCCCGCTTCCACGGCATCGTCGTAGACCCTGCGGCCGAAGGCACAGACCAGGAAGGGCGGCTCGATCTGTTGCGCACGCAGAGCGGCCTGGAACGCACTGTCCCGGAGCTGGCGATCCCCCCCGGTGACGTTGCCCCGACGCAGGCGCGTCTTCGAGGAGAGCAGCACCCAGACCTTCTGCCCCTCCCGCTCAACCGGCACGACCGTATCCACCTCACCATCGACTGCCAGGGGACGGGGCCGGTCCAGCAACCGATAGCCCTTCGCCGCCAGTTGAGCGAGCAGCGCGCGCTCACCCTCCAACTCGTTGTAGCTGCCAAAGTCATTGCCCAGGTCGCTGAGGCGCTGCTCGAATGACTGAAAGTCGCTCTCGCTGGAGGTCGCATCCATCGTCCAAGTCACCCGATCCGCCACCTGCCGGGCACGATCGGCCAGTGGTTGATGGGAGCCGACTCCTTTCCGCCCGGAATGCGCCTCGCCTACGGAGGCAGCCTGTCTCAGATGCTACCACACGCAGGAGTCGCACCGCCCGCGCCCCGGCGCGCTGGCGGAACCCGTTTCCAAAGATTCCAGGAAAGGAAAAAGGGGGCGGGCACCTCGCCCGCCCCCTCTCCTGGACCCTGCAGGTCCTGAACGCCTACCACTGGTGGCAGGCCTCGCACATGGCGCGGTTGTCGGTGTAGAGCAGCATGCTCTTGCTCGTACCACCCGAGATGCGCGTGTCGGCCATCTGGGCCGGCGAGATCTCGTCAGGGCTCGATCCGCCGCTGAACGTGTCCTTCAGGGCCCAGCCCGTCATGCTGCTGGCCGAGCCGTGGGCGCGATGGCAGGTCAGACAGGTGACCATCTTGTTGGCGTTCGAGGCATTGCTGGCCAGCCGCAGCGCCGGGAGCGTGGAGCTGGTGCAGGTCGCGTCTGAGGGGTTGTAGGGACCCGTCTCGGGGTTGCAGTTCACCGACGCGCCCAGCTTGGGGCTCGACCAGTCGGTGTACGGCATCTCGATGCGGTGCCGATACTTGGTGAGCGCCGAGATCGTCCAGCCGGCCCCCGTGGACACCGAGGGAAGGTTCTTGGCGCCGGCCGAGGCGTAGGACCAGTGGCAGCCACCGCACAGCAGGGCGAAGCCGTTGGTATCGACGCTGCCCGGCGTGGCCACCGGAGTGCCGTCCGCCAGGAGGGCTACCGGGGTGCCACCAGCGATCGTGCCCATGGTTGGCCTGAACCCGCCTGAGCCCTCGAGGCCGTTGGACCCGTAGTATTCGCTAACGTACTTGTTGTCGGGCGCTCCAAACTCCAGGCCCCGCACGTTGCCCTCATTCTTGATGAAGGGCGTTGTGACGGGGACGATGGTCGGCGTGCCCACCCCAACGGTCGCCACCGGGGTGGAGTAGTACGCCAGGACGCTCACCACCCGCTCGCTCGTGCCGGAGTGCAGCCGCTCCTTGAAGATGCGGTAGTTGGCGCTGCCATGCGGGTTGTGGCAGCTCGTGCAGGTCAGGTCCGCCGAGAGCGTGCCATCCTTGACGCCCGTGTCGTTCTTGAAGCCCCAGGGCTGGTCGGAGCTGGTGGTGTCAGTCTGGCTCAACTTCACGTTGTGGATCGACGTCACCGGGGTGCCATTCACGTAGTCGAAGCCGCCCCCGTTCAGGGTCCCGCCGGACACAACCTGGCCGGTGGCTTGCGGCATGGGGGTTCCCAGCTTGATGCCGTCCAGCACGTCCAGTCTGGACACCGAGCCGTCGTGGCAGGTCACGCACAACTGGTATTGCGTGCCCCGCTTGAGCAGGAAGCCCACCGATTGGCCCTGGTGGGGACGATGGCAGGCAGCGCACTTGTCGGTGGCTCCCGTCGATCCGTCGAAGAGCTTGTCGTACTGGCCATGAGGCCCGCCGTCAGCCAGCGCTGCCCCCGCCGTGAGCGCGGCAAAGGCCAGAGCCAGGACCGAGGCCACTACGATGCGTCTCATGCTCATCTTGCACCTCCTTTCAGTAGTCATATCAGTAGTCATGTCAGTAGTCATGGCCATTGCAATCACGCTCCGTGGGTGCATTGGTACCTGGTAGCGGCACAGCATGCCGTGCCGCTACCAGGTACCAACGCGCTCAGTAGCTCCATACCTGGATGCGGTCGTTCACCCGGTCGGCTACGTAGACCCGCCCGGTGCGGTCGACCGCCACCGCGTTGGGGTAGGACATGCCATCGTCGTCTTCGGTCGCGCCGAAGGCGTGCAGGAACTGTGGGCGGTCCTCGGCCGAGTACACGTTGACTTCGTGGCCCGCGGCATCGGCGATCAGGAGCCGCCGCCCGGCCACCGCCATGCCGCGGGGCAGGCCCAGCAGACCTTCGCCCGAGACTCCCACCGCGGCCACACCCCGAGGGGTGACGGCCAGCACCCGCCCGGCCTGGCCGTCGCTGATGTAGACGCGCCCCTCGTCGTCCGCCACCGCCTGGACCGGGTAGCTCAGCCCCCCAGGCAGACCCGAGGCTGCGCTCAGGCGGTCCACCAGCGCGCCGTCGGGAGCGAAGACCAGGATGCTCTGCTCCTGCTGGCCCGTCTCGGCCACGTAGACCCGCCCGTCCGGCCCAATGGAGATCCCATTGGGGCGCCACCCGCCCATCGCCTCCACGGCCGGCGGGTTGAACGGCCCCTCCCACTCCAGGGCCGGGCCGTAGACCTGCACCTGGGCCCGCAGGATGTCGGCTACCCACACGCGCCCCCCGGCGTCCACGGCCAGGAGGCCGGGCTTGCGCGTGCCGGATGCGCTGTCCGGCGGGCCGCCCTTGCCCACGGGCTTGCCCTCGCGATCGAAGACCTTGATCTGCCGCTCACCACCCCCTTCCGCCACGTACACCCGCTGTCCGTCCGGGCTCACGGCTACGCCCACGGGTTTCGCGACTCCTGCAAAGGAAAAGACTAGCCGTGGGGAGAGCGTTCGGGTCGCCCGCTCCACCACCGGCAGCTCGGTCACCGGCTTGCGGGTGGCGACGTAGTACCCCATCACCGCCGACCCCCCCACCAACAGCAGGATCAGCCCCAGCACGAGCAGCAGTAGGAAGGGCCGCCGCCGGCGCCGCCGCTCGCCTTGCTCTTCGGTCGCGCTGCCAACAGGCTGTCCGAACATGGCACCCACCTCGCCGTTCCAGATGCGCCCGGCCCTACGAGCCGAGACTCCACTTGGCCAGGAACAGATCGGGGTTCCGCTCCAGGGCGGTGCGGAACGCCTGGATCGACTCCTCCCGCTGCCCCTTCTTGCCGTAAGCCAGGCCGAGACCCTGGTAGGCCTCGCCGTAGTCCGGCGCCGCCGCAATCAATCGCTGGAACTCGGCCAGCGCCCCGTCCACGTCGCCCGCGGCCAGCAGCTCCATGCCCCGCGCGTAGCTGGCCTCGCGGCTATCGCCCAGCGCGGCCGCGGTGCGGCCCAGGGCGGCGAAGCCATCGCGGAAGTTGGGATCGAAGGACACCGCCTGACGGAAAGCTCCGCGGGCCGCCTCCTGGTTCCCCCGGGCCTCCTCGCTGGTGCCGAGCAGGTAGAGCACATCCGCGTCGGTGCGGTCGGCTTTCAGCGCCTCCCTGGCCCACTCGGCGGCCTCGTCGTGTCGGCCCGCCTTCGAGGCGAACAGGGCCAGGCGATAGTAGGCCGCCTCCATGTCGCGGCTGGAGTACCTGTCCTCGTTGTCGCGGTTCAGGTCTACGATCTGGCGGTAGAGCTCCTCCGCGCGGACCTCGTTGTTGCGCAGCAGCTCGGCGGCCGCCATGCCGAACAGGGCGGGCATGTGGTTCTCCTGCAGCTTCAGCGCCTCACCGTACTGGGTGATGGCCTGCGGGTACCGCCCCTGGCGCACGTAGGCGTCCGCCACCCGCACGCGCAACTGGATGTCACCCGGGCTCTGCCGCACCGCGTCCTCCAGGCTGCGCACGGCCTGGTCCAGCGGCGACTCCGGCTTCACCAGGTAGCGGTCGTAGTTGTAGAACCCGACGAAAGCGACCAGCAGCAGCGCTACCGCCACCGCCAGGCGGCGACTCAGCCACGCCAGGCGCGCCTCGTCGTTGAGCGTATCCAGCACCGTCTGGCGCGCCGTGCCGACGAGCTGTGCGGGGCTGACCGATCTTGCCACACTCATCGCTGACCTCCAGACACTACTCCTGTCTGGCTCCATAGCCTGCCCGAGTCTATCGACTCCTCAGTTACAGCACTGTGAACGGTCCGGGCCCGCCCGTTACTCGGGAGTTACAGAAACGAGCAGTTCATCCGCTGGGCCAAAGAGCAGACGCGAGCGAGATGTGCCAGCCGGGCATCCCCTGGCCCTTCGACGAAGCGCTAACGGCCAGCTCGCTGCTTCGCGTTTTGCCTGAGGAAGGCCATGATGGCTTCGATCTGGCTATCCGAGAGGCTGCCGCCCAGGCGCTTGCTCCACGTCGGCATGCCGCGGGCCGGCTTGCCGTTCATGATTCTGAGGGCGAGCGCGTCGCCGAGGCTGTCGAGCCAGGCAAGGGAGCCCAGCGGGCAGTTTTCCTGGCGCATGGCGTCCTCGCCGTGGCAGAAGACGCAGTTGGACATAAAAAGTTCGCGGCCAACCTGGGCGGTGGCCGCGACTTCGGGCTTGGTTGGATCGGTGGCCGCCGGGTCGGGCGGCGCCGTGGAGACGGCGCCGCCACCGGTGGAGGAGGCGGCCGCCTGGCCGCCTCCCGCCGCCGACTTGAGGTAGGCGACCACGTTCTGGATATCCTCGGGACTCAGCGGGCCACCCTTCTCCTTGCCCCAGGTGGGCATGGGGCCCTTGCCGTTGGTGATGCTCTGGGTCAGGGTGGCGTCGCCCTTGTCCTTGAGCCAGGCCGCGTCGGCCAGTTTGCAGGTCGGGATCTTGTCCCGCGTCTCGCCGTGGCAGGCGACACAGTTCTTGGTGAAGATCTCCTTGCCTTTGGCCGCGTCGCCGCCTGCGCCGGCCGTCTGGGCTGGCGCGGCCGGCGCTGCTGTCGCGGGCGCCGCGGGCGCCGCCGGGGCCGCCGCGGCGGCACTCGCCGGGGCAGCATCCTTCACTCCGGCTGCGTTCTTGAGGTAGGCCACCACGGCAGTGATGTCGTCGGGGCTCAGCGGGCCGCCCCGCTCCTTGCCCCAGGTGGGCATCGGCCCCTTGCCGTTGGTGATGCTCTGGATCAGGGTGGCGTCGCCCTTCTGCTGCAGCCAGGCCGCGTCGGCCAGCTTGCAGGTAGGCACCTTATCCCGCGTCTCGCCGTGGCAGGCCACGCAGTTCTTGGTGAAGAGCTCTTTGCCCTTGCTGATCAGCGCGTCGTTGGCCGGCCCCGCGGCAGGCGCAGCCGCGGGCGCAGCGGCGGGCGCGGTCGTCGGCGCGGCCGGCGCGGCGCCCGGCGCGGCCGGGGCTGCCGCCGTGGTGGTGCCCGCGGCCGAGGAGCGGAAATAGCCGATGATGTTGCGGATGTCCGTTTCCGACAGCGGGCCCCCCGCGGTCTTGCCCCACGCGGGCATGCCCCGGGCGTTGCCCTGGGTGATCTCTCGCACCAGCACCTCGTCCTGGCGCGAGTCCATGAAGTCGGCCGCCTTGAGGCGAACGCCCGGCACCTTGTCGCCGCCCTCGCCGTGGCAGCCGGTGCAGTTCTTCATGAACAGGTCGCGGCCCTGGCTGGGCATCTCGGGCCCGGAGAGGGCCGAGCCGGCCGGGAGGCCTGCCCAGGACTTGAGGTAGACCAGCAGGGCGGCCACCTCGGGGACGCCGAAAGTGCCGCCCTTGGTAGTGGTGAAGCCTGGCATCACGCCCTTGCCCTGAGCCATGGAGGTGATGAGCGCACCGTCGCCCAGCTTGCTCAAGTACTCGGTCGAGGCGAGGTTGATGCTGGGGATGCGATCTCCGCGCTCGCCATGGCAGGTCAGGCAGTTGCCCAGGTACAGCTCGCGCCCGCGCCGGGCCTGCTCGGCCAGGCTCGCCTCGGCGTTGAAGCGCAGGAAGGAGACAACGGACCGCACCTGCTCCTCGGTCAGCGTCGGCTTGGTGCTCTCGCGGAAGGCGGGCATCATCCCCCTGCCCTTGCCGATGATCTCGAGCAGTTGGGCATCGGTCCTGGAGTCGACGAAGGCCTTGGCCGAGAGCGGCGCCACCGGAATGCGGTCGCCCTTCTCGCCGTGGCAGCGTTCGCACTGCTGCTGGAAGACGGCCTTCCCCGGGCCGGCCAGCAGGGTGGGGCTGGTGCGCCCGGCCGCGGCGTTCATGTAGGCCACCACGGAGCGGACCTGCTCCTCTGAGAACGGGCCGCCGCGCCCGCGGCTCCAGGCCGGCATGACTCCCTTGCCCTCGCTGACCACGGTCACCAGCGTGGCGTCGCCGCGCGAGTCCAGGAATTCCTTGGAGTGCAAGGGCGAGACCGGCACGCGATCGCCCTTCTCGCCGTGGCAGACGCTACAGTTCGCCAGGAACAGGCGCTGGCCTTCCTCGGCCGCGTTGCTGGCCGTCGCAGGTCCGGACGATTTGCCGGACGCTGCCAGGCCCTGCTGCACACACCCGGCTACCAGCGCGGCGCCCAGGACGAGCACGGCGATCCGCGCCCCTCGCCCCGGCCGCGCTGGAGCCGCACGATGCCCCTCAGTCGTTACTTCCATCAGTTCCCCACCCCCTTGTCTGTCAGAAGGCGGAAAGCAGTCGGCAGTAGGCAGCAGCCGGAAGATGACTTGACCGCCTGAGCTGCTTGTGCCCTGCTTGCCTACTGCCGACTACCCACTGCCTTCTACCTTCTGCTTTCCGCCCTCTGACTACTGCAGGCCCGCGTAGCTATGGAGTCCGCCGAAGAACAGGTTGCCGAAGTACGTGAACATCACCGCGGCGAAGCCGAGGATGAGCAGCACTGCGCTGCGATCGCCGCGCCACCCGCGCACCGCCCGCGCATGGAGGTAGCCGCCGTAGAGCAGCCAGGTGACCAGCGACGCGGTCTCCTTGGGGTCCCAGCCCCAGTAGCGGCCCCAGGCCACATCCGCCCACACCGCGCCCAGGATGAGCACCAGGGCCATGGCCGGGAAGCCGGCCATCACCGCGTGGTACCCCATGTCGTCGAGCACCTCGGCCATCGGGAGCCAGGACGCGCCGACGTGGGACTGGTAGAGGTACAGGACGGCCGCTCCGAAAGCCACGGCGAAGGTCCCGTAGGCGAGGATGGCCACGGTCACGTGTACGGTCAGCAACAGGTTGTTCTGGAGCGCCGGCACCAGGGGCTCGATAGTGGAGGGCAGGGTGCTGGCGTAGGCCATGAGGCCCAGCGCCACCGGCAGCACCAGCGTGCCCAGGCTGCGGGTGTGGTAGCGCTGCTCGACCGCCACGTAGGCCACCACTACCCCGAAGGCGAAGGCGGTGGAGAACTCGTACATGTTGGAGAAGGGCCCCCGCCCGGCCGCGATCATGCGCATCAGCAGCGACGAGCCGAGAAACAGCACGCCTCCCCACGCGGTCACGGTGGCATACCGTCCGACGTCGTCGCGACGGGAGGCGGTGTGCCACAGGTAGAGAATCGTGGCGCACAGCAGCGTCAGAAACCCGGCCGAGAACAGGTAGAGCGACATCTTCACCACAGCAACACCTCCAGACGAGTGCTGAGTGCTGAGTGCTGAGTCCTGAGTACACGGTCCTCACTCAGGACTCAGCACTCAGCACTCACGAGACGACCTTGGCCACTTTGCTCCGCAACCCCTTCGCCGTGAGGGCGCCGATGTTCACGTCCCGGATGGTTCCCTCGCGGTCCACGAAGTACGTGGTCGGAAGGGCGGTCAGGTTGTAGCGGGACGCCATCTCGCCGGCCCGGTCGAGCACGATCGGGAAGCTGAGCCCCAGCGTGTCCGCGTAGCGCTGGGCGATCGGGCGGTCCTCCTCCAGGTTGACCCCCAGGACCACCAGACCCGCGTCGCGATACTCCTGCGCCAGGCTCTCCAGGTCGGGCATCTCGCCCCGGCACGGCGGACACCAACTCGCCCAGAAGTTGATCACCACCGGGCGGCCCTGCAGCTCCTCCAGCGACAGCGTGCCTCCAGCCAGCGCCTCGAGCGTGACGTTGGGTGCCGGCTCTCCAATCTTTGGGGCCACGCCCCCCTGGGTTCCGGTGAGCGTGACCGTCGTGGAGTCCGAGACGGCCTCCCCGAAACGCTCGCCTCCGAGCACCCAGACAGCGCCGACGATGAGCGCGATGGCGAGGGCGAGCCCCGCGAACGGATGCCGCTGCAGTAGCGTCGGCTGCGCCACCGCCGGCCCATCAACCGGTTCCTGTAGCACTGCCATCGTCCCCTCCTCAGTGCTGAGTGCTGAGTGCTGAGTGCTGAGTACCGGTCCTCACTCAGGACTCAGCACTCAGCACTCAGCACTACGCTGGCGGCTGGGGCGTCTGGGTCCCCGGCCCGTACTTACTGAAGTTGGTCTCGATCGACCGCCGGATCTGGGCCAGCGGCACGCCCCGGAGCGACTGCGCCTTCGCCTCACGGGCGATGTCAACACAGATGTGTCAGGTGGACCCGTGGGACTCCAGGCTGATGCCTCCACCCGCGGCAGGCCGGATGAAGCAGCTCAGGTTGGCGGTGTGTCCCCCCTCCACACACCCACAGTAGCAGGGCATGTACTGCAGCACCTCCGGCCGCTCCAGGGCGAAGGCGTAGGCCTCGCGCGCCTCGGGCGTGAGTTGCTCCAGCAGCCGGGCGATATCGCGCGGCAGGCTCGACGGCGCGGGCGCCGGGCTCGGAGGAGGGACCGTTGGCCGCAGTACCAGGAACCAGGCTCCCACCAGGACGAACCCGAAGAGCCCGCCCAGCACCAGCACCTCCTTCAGCCGCATGCCTGCTCCGATTTTGGATTTTGGATTCTGGATTTCCCGGATTTTGGATTTTGGATTCTGGATTTTGGATTGGGGTCGGACCCCAATCCAAAATCCAGAATCCAAAATCCAAAATCAGAAGACCGAAGGACGCGCCGCAGCTCTTCGGCCATCTCCTGCCCTGCTCCGACCAGGGTCACCTCGATACCCCCGGGCTCGGCGCGCAGGCGCGCCCACAGCCGCCGATGGGGAAAGTAGAAGGCCAGCATGAAGCCCACCACCAGCAGCACGCAGGCAAGCCAGACAATCGGCGCGCCGGGGTCGCGCACCACGCGCAGCCCGGTGAAGGGCAGCTCTCGCTCGAACAGGAACTCCACGTCCGCGATCTTCAAGGGTCGGCGCTGGGTGAGCGTCGCCCGATACGTAGGCGTGGACACGTTGCCGCGATAGGCCTCCACCAGCAGCTCGCCCGGCCGGACCACCGGGTCGCCCTCTCCCGCGGTACCCACCAGGTAAACGTGCAGATCGCGGGTGGGCAGGAAGAAGTAGCCGACCGGGCGCTCGCCATCGTTGCTCCGCCAGGTGAGGGCGACCGCATCGCGGAACAAGGTCTTGCCACCTGGCTCGGTGGCCGAGACGATGGTTGCCTGCCCGTAGTAGGCCTGGTGGAAGCGCACCCCGTTATAGGCCAGAGGCTCGTTGACCCGGACCGTCGCCCGGGCCACCTCGCGCCCCTGGTCGAACAACACCACCTCGCTCCGGTAGTCCTTGGGGCGCCCATCCGGGTGGTACTCGTCGGCGAAATCATCTACGTAGACGGACAGCCCCGTGTTGTGGCCCACCTCCCTGGTCGACCCCACCGGCACGGCGAAGCCTTGCTCCTGGAAGAAGCCCAGCGGCTCGCTGGCTACCACCCCCAGGAACACCAGCACCAGGCCCGTGTGCGACAGTAGCGTGCCGAAGCGCGCCAGGCGGAACCGATCGGCGTAGAGATACACCCCCTGTGGCTCGACCTGCTCCACCACCCGGTAGCCGCGCCGCCGCAGCGCCGCGCGGACGGTCGGGCGGGCGGCGTCGAGCGACTCGCTCGCCAGGTGCGCCGTCTCGCGGGGCTTGCCCCGCTCGAAGAGCCCCTCGCCGGGCCGCACCCGCGGCTCGAACACTTGCCGCCAGATGCCGGGCAGCCGGTTCACCGTGCAGACAATCGTGTTGAGCGCCAGCAGGCCAAGGAGCGCCCGGAACCACATAGTCTGGAAGACCCAGAAGAGCCCGAGGGTCCCGAACAGGTCGGTCAGGACGCCGTACCTGGGACGCGCTCGCTCCACCCAGGTACGTACGGCGTCGGCGTTGCCGAACATCTCGCTCGGCACCTGCATGATCAGCGCCCCGGCCAGGGAGGCTGCGGCGATGGCCAGGATCAGGCCGAGGGCCAGCTTGGGCGAGGAGAACAGACTCCACAGATCGTCGAACACGTCTCTGCGGCGGGGCGCCGCCGGGGCCCTGCTCGGCGCCGGAGCCTCCCGAGGCCCGGCCGATGGCGGCCTCTCACTCGCAGGAGACGCGCTCTCGGGCAACTGCGCCTCGATCATGCCAGCCCCCCGATCCCGAAGACGTCCCGCAGCGCTCCGTCGGCCAGAGCCGGGTGGGTCTTCAGCCACACGGTCGGCTGGTGCAGCAGCTTGTTCACAATGGCCTGCGTCAGGCGCTCGATCGTCTGCTCCTGCTCCGGGGAGAGGTGCTGCAAGTGTCGGGTGGCCCGTTCCAGCTCGGCCAGACGGACCTCTTCGGCGCGCTGGCGCAAGGCTGCGATGGCCTCGTGTACCTCCGCGCCCTCCCAGGCGCGCCAGGCCCGCTCCAGCTCCGGGGCCAGGATGGCCTCGGCCCTGGGCACCTCTTGCAGCCGCTCGGCCCGGCGCCTGGTACACCGTTCTCGCGCGTCCTCGACGGTGATCAGGCGCACGCCGGGCACGTGGACGACCTTCGGCTCGACGCCGCGCGGCACGGCCAGGTCGACCACCAGCAGGGGCCGCTCGCCCCGCTGCCGCTGCGCCTCGGCCACCATAGCCTGCGTGACCGCTGGCTGTCGGGCGCCAACGCAGCAGATCACCAGGTCGGCCGCGGCCAGCGCCGCCGGCAGCTCCGCCCATGGGAGCGCCTCGCCCTGCCGCTCGTGAGCCAGGGCTTTCGCCCGAGCCAGCGTGCGGTTGACCACCAGCAGCCGCCCGACCCCCTCCAGGGCCTTGGCGGCCAGTTGCCCCGTCTCCCCGGCGCCCACCAGCACCGCGGTGCGCCAGGCCGGGTCGCCCACCTCCCGACGCGCCTGGTCCACAGCCACGCGGGGGACGGAGAGCGCGCCGCGACTGAGGGCCGTTTCCTGGCGCACGCGTCCTGCAGCGGCCAGGGCGTGCTGAACCAGGCTCCCCAGGCGGTGGCCCAGCAGGCCGCTCGCCCGGGCCGCCTCGAGCGCCCGGCGCACCTGGCCCAGGATCTGCGCCTCGCCCAGCACCTGGGACTCGAGCCCCGCGGCCACTCGGAACAGGTGCTCGGCAGCCGCGCGGTCGCGGAACACGTGCGCGTGCGCCCGGAGCCTCTCGGCATCCACCCCCCGGTAGCAGGCCAACAGCCCGAGCAGTGCCTCGCCGTCCATGCTGGCAAGAGGCACGACGTACGCTTCGAAGCGCTGGCACGTGGAGACGACGAACGCCTCGGCCACGTGCGGGCGCAAGAACGCCCTCAGGTCGGGCAGCTCGTCCGGCAGGATGGCCAGCGTCTCTCGGATTCTCAGTGGAGCATGTTGGGAATCGAGGCTCACGCACAGGAGCATCGGGACCCCCAGGGCTAAATCGGCTTCCAGTAAGCTCGCGCTCAGTATGCCTGCGCCCCGATTACTGCTCCGTGAACGGCCAGCGCTGCCGTGTTAACTTTCGGTTACAGGTGCGCTCTCTCCTCCCCTGCAAATCGGGTACAGTATCAGGCATGGACGCCCAACTCAGTGTCTCGCTGAGCCAGGTGAGCCCCGACCGTCGGCCGGTGGGGTTGGTGCTGGGCGCGGGCGGCGCGCGGGGGCTGGCCCACATCGGGGTCCTGAAGGTGCTGGCGCAGGCAGAGCTGCCGATCGACCTGGTGGTGGGCTCCAGCATGGGCGGCCTGGTGGGCGCGGCGCTGGCCGCCGGGCTGAGCCCGGCGGCGATGGAGCGCGCGTACCATCGTGCCCCGCTCGCTCAGCTCCTGCTCCGGCCCAGCCTGCGTGGGGCCGGGCTGCTCGACCCGACGGAGATCGAGGCGCTGCTGGGGCAGTTGTTCGGCCCGCGGCGGATCGAGGACCTGGAGCTGCCCTTTGCGCTGGTCGCCGTGAGCCTGCGCAGCGGCCAGGCGCAGGTGATCCGCAGCGGTCCGCTGGTGGAGGCGGTGATGGCGACCATCGCCATCCCACTTATCTTCCCGCCCTGGCGCCTGGGCGACGACCACTTCATCGATGGCGGCTCGGTCGAGGCGCTGCCCACGGCCGTGGCGGAGGCGATGGGCGCGCGCACCGTGGTGGCCGTGGACGCCGACCTCCACGCCTGGCATCCCTTGCGGGACACGCCCCTGGGCGCGCTGGCCCACCGCGCGGCCTGCGCCCTGGTGCAGGCGCCGCGAGGCGCTCCCACCCGCCGCTGGGTGCTGCGCCGCTGGCTGGAGTTCGTGGCCACCTCGCCCAGCCGCCCGCCCCGCGCCGACGTGCTCATCCACCCCACCTTCGGCCGCATGACAGCCAACGACTTCCACCGAGGCCACTACAGCATCGCCGCCGGCGAGGCCGCCGCCCGGCAAGCCCTGCCCCAGCTCCAGGCGTTAGTCCTGCGTGCCGAGTCCTGAGAGCGCCTTTCAAGACTCACCGCCGAGACGCAGAGACGCGGAGAATCCCTTGTCTGGAGGACTCTGCGTCGCGGCGGTTTGGAGAGCCGCTCTGAGGGCCGGATAGCGGCCACGCGGCCTCTTCGCTATCATGTCGCCACTGCGGGGCGGCAACGGACTCGCCCCGGCATCTGACGGAGGTGAGAGGTGGCTGGGAACGGACGGTTGGCCGGCCGGGTGGCGGTGGTCACCGGCGGCGGCAAGGGCATTGGCGCAGTCTACGCCGAGCGGCTGGCGCGCGAGGGCGCGGCGGTGGCGGCGGTGGACGTCGACGGCGCGGCGGCCGAGGCCCACGCCGCGAAGCTGCAAGCCGAGGGCGGGCAGGCGCTGGGGCTGCACGTGGACGTGACCGACCTGGCCAGCGTGGAGGCGATGGTGCGGCGGGTGGTCGAGCGCTTCGGCCGGCTGGACATCCTGGTCAACAACGCCGGCCTGTACACGGTCCTCCTGCCCAAGCGTCCTTTCTACGAGATCGAGCCGAAGGACTGGGACCGCACCCTGGCGGTCAACGTCAAGGGGCTGTTCCTGTGCGCCCGGGCTGCCTTCCCCCACTTGAAGGAGAGCGGCCACGGCCGGATCATCAACATCTCCTCCGGCACGGTGTTCGCGGGCACGCCGGGCTTCCTGCACTACGTGTCGTCCAAAGGGGCGGTGGTCGCCTTCACCCGCGCCCTGGCGCGCGAGGTCGGCCAGTACAATATCACCGTCAACGCCCTCGCCCCGGGCCTGACCGCCAGCGCGACCGCGCGCGAGGTCCAGACCCAGGCCGAGTTCGAGGCGCCCCTTCAGCTTCGCACCATCAAGCGCGTGCAGGTGCCCGACGACATCGTCGGCGCGCTGGTCTTCCTGGCCTCGGACGAGGCCGAGTTCATCACCGGCCAGACCATCGTGATCGACGGCGGACTGAACATGCACTAGACGGAGTGCTGAGGCTGAGTGCTGAGTGCTGAGTGCTGAGTCCTGAGTGGGACGGAGCCGGGCCTTACTCAGGACTCAGGACTCAGGACTCAGCACTCAGCACTCAGCACTCAGCACTCAGCACTCAGCACTGAGGAGGGTAAGATGGTACCGGAGCGGTGGGACCTCGAGTACGATGTGGTGGTGGCTGGGTATGGCTACGCGGGCGGGATGGCGGCGATCACCGCCCACGACGCGGGCGCGCGGGTGGCCATCTTCGAGAAGATGGCCCACTTTGGCGGGAACTCGATGCTCTCGGGCGGGTCCTGCGCGGTGGGGACCGAGTACGAGCCGACGCTGGCCTATCTCGAGCGCACCTGCGCCGACGCCACGGACCGGGAGGTGCTGGAGACCTTCGCCCGGGGCATGGTGGAGTTCCCCGGCACGCTGGCGCGGCTCGCGGGCGAGGTTGGGTTCGAGACCGTGGTGAGTCGACGCGGGGCCACCTACCCCTTCCCTGGCGCCGACCAGATGTTCGCCGTGCGCGTGACGCGCAACGAGACGTACAAGGGCTTCCCCTGGGCCAAGGGGATCAAGGCCGGGGGCACCCTCTTCTGGGTCCTGGCCGAGCAGGTGAACCGCCGCCCGCAGATCGAGGTGTGCTGCAACGCGCCGGTGCGCGACCTCGTCACCGACGGGAACGGCGCGGTCGTCGGCCTGGTGGTCGAGATCGAGGGGCAGCGGCTGAACGTGCTGGCGCGCCGGGCCGTCGTGCTGTGTACTGGCGGGTTCGAACACAACCAGCGATTGCGCAGCCACTACCTGCAGATCCAGCGCACGGTGGCGATGAGTCCCCTGGGCCACACCGGCGATGGCATCCTGATGGCCCAGAAAGCTGGCGCCGCGCTGTGGCACATGTGGCACCTGCACGGCGGCTACGGGTTCCAGGTCCCAGACCTGCCCATCGCGATCCGCCACAGCTTCGAGGGCTACCGCGAGGAGAACCGCAGGATGCCCTGGATCGCGGTCGACCGCTTCGGCCGTCGCTTCATGGACGAGTACCCGCCCGCGCCGCAGGACACCGGGATCCGGGCCCTGGAGTACTACGATCCGGATATCCAGGATTACCCGCGCATCCCCTGCTACCTGGTGTTCGACGAAGAGGGGCGCAGGCTGGGGCCGATCGCCCACCCGAAGATCAACGACGACCGCTACTCCCTTGAGTGGAGCGAGGACAACCTGGCCGAGGTGGAGCGGGGGTATATCACCCGCGCCGACACGCTGGAGGAGCTGTCCGAGGGGCTGGGCATCCCCGGGGAGACGCTGCTCGAGACCGTCGAGCGCTGGAACGCCAACTGCCGTCTGGGCCGCGACCGCGACTACCGTCGGCCGGTGGGCACGATGGTGCCGGTCAAAACCCCGCCCTTCTACTGCATCGCCGCCTGGCCGGTCATCACCAACACCCAGGGCGGGCCGGTCCACAACGCCCGCCAGCAAGTCCTCGACCCCTACGGCCAGCCCATCCTCCGGCTCTACAAGGCGGGTGAGATGGGGTCGCTCTTCGGCCACCTCTACCTGCTGGCCGGCAACCTGACCGAGTGCTTCGTCGGCGGCGAGATCGCAGGCCGCAACGCAGCGGCCGAGCGGCCGTGGTGCTGAGCGCTGTCTCCGTGCGCGGTGCCGGGCGATGCACGGCACGCTGCACAGCCTGGACGAGCGGCTCGACGACCACCCGCGCGGGCGCTGCCCGATGGTGCCGGTGACCAGGACCTCGGCCGAGCTAGGGTTCAAGGCGGTACCCGAGACGCGGGTGGAGGTGCCCACGCGGGCCGGAGCTCTTAGCGAAGCTGCCGACGGAGCAAACAGCGGCAGGTCCCTGGCCCGGCGGCCTTCGCGGCGCACCAGTTGGGCGCTGTCAGACTGGAGGACTTCGTCGGGCGCGAGCGCGATCGGCGCTGGGGGACGATGCGGTATACGCGGAGCCTGACCAGTGTTCTGGGGCGCGAGGAGATGCACCGGTGGTGGACGACGGCGTTACGCAGCCCTGGCGGTGGGGGAGGAGTGCCGTTGGAGCAGGTGGTTCGTGCCCTGGAGGACAAGATTCGCTCGAATCCAACTGAATCTGCACACGCCTTCGACCAGAACGGTACTCTTGTTTTGTCCAGGTCAGGAGGCCAGTACGAGGTGAGTTTTACTTCTGCCGATATCGCCCATTTGCGCGATACGGTCCTGACCCACAACCACCCGCGCGGATTGAGCTATCCCACAGGTGACCCGCGGGCACAAGGGAACTCCTTTTCCTTGAGTGACCTGGAACTGGCGACGAGGGCGCAAGTCGCAGAGATCCGAGCCGTGACGCCTGTGTGGCGCCACTCCATGCGACGCCCGTCCACGGGCTGGAATGCACAGTACTTCCACACGGTGCTGGAGCCTGCCTTCAGCCGGCACGATCAGGCAGTGCAGGCGGAGTTCTTGGAAGCGATCCGGACTGGGAGTCTAACGCCAGCCGAGGCGACTGCCCGCCACTACCACGAGGTTTGGCTCCGCGTGGCCAACGAGCTTGGGTTACAATACCGGCGGGAGGCTTGAGTATGGCACGCTCGATTACGATTGACCGCGGACATGAGATTCCCCGCTATAGCCCGGTCTGCTCCTTCTGCCGGCATTTGCGGCAGTCGGGGAAGGACCGCACCTGCGATGCCTTTCCGCGCGGGATCCCGATGCCGATTTGGCTGGGCCATAACGATCATCGCGCTCCTTACCCAGGCGATCATGGCATCCGGTTTGAACCGGTCAAGGAGGAGACGCAGGTTTCCCGAGCTTGACGCTCAGGTAGCGTTGCCCTGGACTTCCTTACAGCAGCCTGGCTGTTCTGCCGCCGACCTGGACCTCCACAGTCCAGGCTCGGCGGCTTTCTTGTTGTTCGTGGGAGGACAAACGGCCGAGGTCAGCACCAGGCCCTGGGGCTCGATCAGCGAGTCGGACTACGTCGACGCGGATGCGCGACGTTGCAGGCCGTCAACGCGCGGGCCGGGGCTCCTGGAGGAACGCCACCATCACCGCCAGCAGCAGCCCCAGCGCGGCCAACACGCCGACGCCGGGCACGAAGCTCCCGGAGTGGTCGAGCAGCAGCCCGATCACGAAGGGGCCGGCGAAGCCGCCCACTTCGGCAATGGCGTAGTAGGCGCCGCCCACCGTGCCGATGTAGCGGCCGCCTACTCCCGGGGTGTCGATCAACACCAGGAAGAGCAGCGCCATGGGGGCGGTGCGGGCGGAGCCGAAGGCCAGCACCGCCAGCACGAGTGGCAGCCCGTCCAGCACGGCCAGGCCCAGCACCCCCGCGCTCAGCGTGGCCACCAGCCCCGCGAGCACGAAGCGGCGTCGGCCGGCCGGCACCAGGCGGGGGATGGTGACCACCCCCAGCGCGCTCAGACTGTTGGAGAACGCGGCCCAGTACCCGGCCCCCACGGCGTCGTAGGCGTGGGTCTGGAGCATGCGCGCGATCCAGTTGTTCCCGCCGTGGCCGATGGCGAACAGCATCGCGGCGCCGCTCACGGCGATGGCCACGTTGCGCAGGCGGAGCAGGTCGAGCAGCCGCGCGCGCTCACCCGCTGGCCCGCCAGCGCTCGCCCTGCGGGACGCGCCCGCCGCCTCCCGTGGCCCAACCCGCCACCAGACCAGGGTCAGCGCCACCACGGCGGCACCGTAGATGAACATCACTCCCCGCCAACTGCCGGCGAGCGGCAGCAGGACGCTGTTGCTCAGACCGAAGACGATCACCTGGCCCGCGAAGGGCGCGGCGATGCCGATGCCGAGCGGCGTGGCCCGCTCTCGCTCGCCGAAGAGCGTGGCGACCAGCTTGGGCATGCCGATCGAGAGCACGGGGCCGCCCACGCCGAAGAGCGCCACCGAGGCCAGGAACGTGCCGAAGTCCTGGGCCAGGCCGCGAAACGCGAGCGAGGCGGCGATCACGAGCATGCCAGCCGCGATGGTGCGCCGCATGCCGAAGCGGTCGAGGCCCAGGCCCACGAAGTAGGACGTGCCGAGGTAGACGATCTGCCAGGCTCCAAGGATGGCGCCCATCTCGCCGGCCGAGATGCGCAAGTCCTGGCTGATGGGCGCGATGAAGGGCGCGACGGAGCCGATGGCCACACCGAACCCGGCATACAGCGCCGTGGCGACGCCGAAGGTCAGCCAGCGCCCGCTCCGCCGCCCGGTGGGGTGGGAGACCGTTCCCTCAGCGCTCACCCTATCACGCACCGGCCGCCCCGTCGGCAAGGGTCCCCCCAGTGCGGTAAGGGAGCAGCCCTACGTAGGCGGGAGACCCACTTGTTCCCGGGCGCGGCGATACTCGGCACTGCCCAGCCAGTGCGGCTCTGGCCGGACCTCTTGCCACTCGGTAAGGCCGGCTTCCTTCTTGACGGGGTCCCAGCCAAACCAGAAGGAGAAGACATGCCCCTGCTTGTCCAGAACGTAACCGCTCGATTCCTCGACCGGGTCATCGGGTGTGCCGACTGGCAGGAACTCCCCCTCTCCGGTGACGAAAAACAGGGCATAGTCACCTTCCTTGAGGCCCTGACGTTGGAGCAGCCCGTGGAGCAGCTTTCTCTGCGTAGCGCCGCGCTTCTTCTGGAGCTTGCTCGCATCCATGTCTTACCCGGTCATTCGCAGAAGACGTGTCTGGATTCTACACCTCGGGAGTAGTGCGCTGTGATACTGTCCGAGCCGCGACCGTGAGGGAGCGGAGGTCCGCGCTCCCTCACGGTCGCGGCTCGGACAGACAGCCTGTCCGGCGATTCAGAAGCAACAAACCAGTAAACTGTCAACGTGATGGGCGCGGCTCCTTCAGGAACGCGACCATCGTTGCCAGCAGCAGCCCCAGCGCGGCCAACACGCCGACGCCGGGCACGAAACTCCCGAACTGGTCCAGCAGCGCGCCGATGATGAAGGGGCCGCCGAAGCCGCCCACCTCGGCCACGGCGTAGAACGCGCCTCCGACCGCGCCAATGTGGCGGCTGCCGACCCCTGGCGTGTCCATCAGCACCAGGAAGAACAGCCCGGTCGGGGCGGTGCGGGCGGCGCCAAAGGCCAGCACCGCCAGCGCCAGCGGCAGCCCGTCCAGCACCGCCAGGCCAAGCACCCCCGCGCTCAGCGTGGTCACGAGCCCCGCGAGCACGAAGCGGCGTCGGCCCGCCGGCACCAGGCGGGGGATGGTCAGCACCCCCAGCGCGCTCAGGCCGTTGGCCGCGGCCGCCCAGTAGCCGGCTTCTACGGCGCTGTAGTGGTGGCCTTGCAGCATGCGCGCTATCCAGTTGTTCCCACCGTGCCCCACGGTGAAGAGCAGCGCCGCGCCGCTCACGGCGATCGCCACGTTCCGCAGGCGCAGCAGCTCGCGCAGTCCCATCCGCTCACTCGCCGGCCCGTCGGCGCTCGCCTTGCGGGCAGCGGCGGGCGCGTCGCGCGGCCCAACCTGCCACCAGACCACAGTGAGCCCCAGCACGATGGCGCCGTCGAGGAACATGACGCCTCGCCAGCTCCCGGCGAGCGGCACCAGCACGCTGTTGGTCAGGCCGAAGGCGAGCATCGTGCCGACGAACGGCGCCGAGATCCCGATGCCGAGCGGCGTCGGTCGCTCGCGCTCGCCGAACAGCCCGGCCACCAGCTTCGGCATGCCGATGGAGAGGGTGGGGCCACCGACACCGAACAGGGCCACCGCGGCCAGGAGGGTGGCGAAGTCCTGGGCCAGGCCGCGCAGCGCCGCCGAGGCGGCGATCAGCAGCATGCCGGCCGCGATCGAGCGCCGCATGCCGAAGCGGTCGAGGCCCAGCCCCACGAAGTAGGACGTGCCAACGTAGACGAGTTGCCAGGCGCCGAGCACAGCGCCCATCTCGGCGGCCGAGATGCGCAGTTCCTGGCTGACCGGCACGATCAGGGGCGCGACCGAACTGTTGACGACGCCGAACATCACGTACAGCGCCGTGGCGACGCCGA
Organism: Chloroflexota bacterium; assembly: GCA_016210245.1. Taxonomy (GTDB): domain Bacteria; phylum Chloroflexota; class UBA6077; order UBA6077; family JACQUR01; genus JACQUR01. The sequence continues at coordinate 230 of JACQUR010000266.1, read as the reverse complement.
ACGCCAACCAGCGCGAACTCGCTCCGGAGGCCCGCCGCCCGTCGGCGTGAGAGAACAGCATCTCAGCGAGTGCAGATTTGAGATTTGAGATTTGAGAGTTGAGAGTGCCGAGTGAATCTGCACTCTCAAATCTCAAACCTGCACTCCCCTCACTCTGCACTCTCAAATCTCAAATCTGCAATCTCCGTGTCTCCACTGAGCTCGCGCTGGTTGGCGTTCGGCGTCGCCAC
>JACQUR010000054.1 GCA_016210245.1 Chloroflexota bacterium | reverse complement strand
GGCGGAGGCGCATGGGAGTCGAACCCACCCACGACACCGTGCAGTGCCGTGCGGACGGTTTTGAAGACCGCGAGGCCCACCGGGACCCTGGCGCCTCCTCGTCGTGCAGCCCATTATAGCCGAAATCGGCCCGCCGGGTGCTCACCCATCGGTCCTCCAAACCCGCGCTACCTCTGAGAGGCAGTTCAGATTTGAGTGAGAGTGCAGAGTGCAGATTGCAAATCTGCACTCTGCACTCTCAAATCTGAACTCCGTCTGAGAATCCCCCACATGGGGGATGGGCCGGCCAGGCGCCCGCGGCTGGCTTGATGCTACACTACCGTAGCGCTCCAAGCGCCGGCTATGGCCAGGGATTGTCGATGGACGCGCCTGTCTCTCCTCCTGACCGGGGCGACCCGGAGCCGCACCAACCCCAACCGGGCGGGCCCGTCGTCCGCGGGCTCGTCGTCCGCGGGCTCGTGCTGCTGGGCGGGTTGGTGCTGGCGCTGCTGGTCCTCGGCCCAGCCCTGGGGCTGGGGCCGGGCTTCAGCTCCCAGGTCAGCGCCACGGCCACCCCGGACGCCTTCGCCGCAGTACGGGCCGAGGCCCAGGCCGCCTTCGAGCGCGGGCAGCAGCACTACGCTCAGGGGGACTTCAGCCGCGCGCTCATCGAGTTCGACCGTGCCAAGGTCAACGATCCAGATAGCCGCCAGGATATCCAGGCCATGCTCAAGAGCGCCCTGGACGAACTGCGCAAGCAGGAGCCGACCCCACCACCCTCCGCGACGCCTCAGCAGACGGCCGGCACTCCTACCCCCTATACCGTCTATCTGCCCAGGGTGGAGCCACGCTCGCCACCGCTCCCCAGTCCGAGCCCCGCGCCCGGCGCTACCCCTCCGCCTCGCCTGCAGCCCTACCGCGACGCGGACCAGCGCTTCAGCCTGGACGTCCCGCGCGATTGGCAGGTGGCCCAGAAGCCGCAGGCCGAGGCGGGCGTCGGCGTGGTGGGCTTCCGCGCGCCGAGCGGCGCCGCCTCCCTGGTGGTCTCCGTGGACGTGCTGCGCGAGGCTGTCTCCCCCGAGCTCTACGCGGCCCACCTCGAGACCACCATGGAGACGCTGCCGGGCTATGCGCTGGAGCAGGCGGCCCCGACGATCGTCGGCGGCGCGCCGGCCCTGCGGCGGCTGTACTCCGTCAAGCGCGAGGGGGCGGGCGAGCCGCTGCGCACCGTGCAGGTGGTGGTGGCGCGCAGCGCCGCCATCTTCATCCTGACTGGCACGGCCTCTGCCAACGAGTTCAGCAGCAGCGTCGCGGCTTTCGACCGGATGGTCTCAAGCTTCCGTATGACTCCGTAGCCGGGAGGGGTATGCATGGTCGTCGGTATCTGTCGAATCGTCCTGCACCTGCCCGGCAACCACTCGCTGAAGGGCAAGCGCCACGTGGTCAAGTCGCTCATTGGTCGCGTTCGCCATCAGTTCAACGTCGCCATCGCCGAAGTCGACCAGCTCGACCAGTGGCAGCTCGCTACCCTGGGCATCGCCTGTGTCAGCAACGAGAGCCAGCACGCCAGCGAGATGCTGTCCAAGGTGGTCAGCTTCATCGAGGCCAGCCGTGCCGAGGCGGAGGTCACCGACTACGAGATCGACCTGATCCCCGCCTGAGCGGCTGTTGCCCGACGGGGTAGCCTTGGTCCACAACTTGCGATTGGCTTACTGAGTTACGCACAGGCGCCCGAGTGGTAGCAGCCTTGACCGCCATTCCTCGTGTTGGGAGAATGAAGCCGGTCGAGCGTCGACGGTGAGGAAACCCGCATGCGGTCGCCCAGCGAAGGCCCCATAGATCCCCGAACCTTCGAGGCGCTGGTCGAGGAGTACGCGGACCGCGTCTACAGCATTGCGCTGCGCATCACCGGCTCGCCCGACGAGGCGGCGGACGCTACCCAGGATGCCTTCCTCGCCGCCTACCAGCACCGCGACTCGTTCCGGGGCGAGGCCGCTCTCTCTACCTGGCTGTACCGCATTGCGGTCAACGCCGCGTTGCAGCACGTCCGCAGGCTCCGCCCCGAGGTGCGCCTGGAGGCCACGGGCTACGACAGCGCCTGGGTGCTGGATTGGTCGGCCGAACCGCCCCGCCAGGTCGAGCTCGAGGAGCTGCACCAGCTCCTCGAGCAGGGCATCGCCCTGCTGCCGGAAGAAGTGCGCGTGGCGCTGGTCCTGCGCGACGTCGAAGGATTCTCGACGACCGAGGCGGCCGAGATCATGGAGCTTTCCGAGGCGGCGCTGAAGTCGCGCCTCCACCGCGCCCGCGTCCTCCTGCGCCAGTACCTGGCCGATTACCTCGAAGCGCCGTAGCGCCCTTCCGGGCTGGGCAAGCAGAGCGGGCAATGCTCACCGCATTGCCCGCTCTTCCTGCCCAGCCCGGAATCCTTTCCGCCCCTTCGTGCATCTAAATCAGCAGAAGGGGAAAACCCCCGCATCGCCCCTGAGGGGAGGAAACCGATGGATCTCGTCGCCAAGCTCGAGCAGTATCGGACCGAGGAGCGCAAGCTCGCCTGGCAGGGCACCTTCAAGGACTACTTCGATATCGTCGTCTCCAGCCCCACGGTCTCTCGACTCTCCCACGCCCGCCTGTACGACATGATCATGGCCCACGGCTTCGAGGTGAAGCGCAGCGGGGAGCGCAGCTACAAGTTCTTCGCCTCGGAACTCTACGGCATCGACAAGCCGCTGCAGCAGTTGGTCGACTACTTCGCCTCCGCCGCCCGCCGGCTGGAGGTGCGCAAGCGCATCCTGCTGCTCATGGGCCCGGTCGGCGGCGGCAAGTCGAGCATCGTCACCCTGCTCAAGCGCGGCCTGGAGGCCTACACCCGCACCGACGAAGGGGGTGTCTACTCTATCCACGGCTGCCCGATGCACGAGGAGCCCCTGCACCTGATCCCCGAGTCGCTGCGCCCCGAGGTGGAGCGCGAGTATGGCCTGTACATCGAGGGTGACCTGTGCCCGGCCTGCCGGGTGATGATCCTGGAGCAGTACAACGGGCGCATCGAGGACGTGCTGGTCGAGCGCATCGCCTTCTCGGAGAAGAACCGCGTCGGCATCGGCACCTTCACCCCTTCCGATCCCAAGAGCCAGGACATCTCCGAGCTGACCGGGAGCATCGACCTGTCCACCATTGGCGAGTACGGCACGGAGTCCGATCCGCGCGCCTATCGCTTCGATGGGGAGCTGAACGTCGCCAACCGGGGCCTGATGGAATTCATCGAGATGCTCAAGTGCGACGAGAAGTTCCTCTACAACCTGCTCACCCTGTCCCAGGAGCAGAACATCAAGACCGGTCGCTTCGCCATGATCTACGCCGACGAAGTGATCGTCTCCCACACCAACGAGAACGAGTACCTCAGCTTCATCAACAACAAGCGCTCCGAGGCGCTGCACGACCGCATCATCCTGATCAGGGTCCCGTATAACCTGCGGGTGAGCGACGAGATCAAGATCTACGAGAAACTCATCAAGCAGTCCGACCTGACGAACATCCACGTCGCCCCCAACACGCTGCGCGTGGCCAGCATGTTCGCGGTCCTGTCGCGGCTGGAGCCGTCCAAGAAGGCCGGGGTGAGCCTGATGAAGAAGCTCAAGCTCTACGACGGCGAGGAGGTCGAGGACCTGGGCCACAAGGACGTCAAGGAGCTGCAGGAGGAGGCCCAGCGCGAGGGCATGGACGGCATCTCGCCCCGCTACGTGATCAACGCCATCTCCAATGCGCTGGCCAGGGACGAGGTGTGCTGCATCAACCCGATCGACGGGCTGCGCGCGCTGCGGGATGGGCTGGACCAGCACGCCAGCCTGAGCAAGGAGCAGCGCGAGCACCTGCTGAACCTGATCGCGGAGACGCGCCGCGAGTACGACGAGATGGCCAAGCGCGAGGTCCAGAAGGCCTTCGTGTACTCGTTCGAGCAGTCGGCCAAGACGCTGCTCCACAACTACCTGGACAATGTGGAGGCCTTCTGCAACAAGGCCAAGCTGCGCGACCCGATCACCGAGGAGGAGGTCGAGCCGGACGAGCGCCTGATGCGCTCGATCGAGGAGCAGATCGGCATCTCGGAGAACGCCAAGAAGGCCTTCCGGGAGGAGATCCTGATCCGGCTGTCGGCGCTGGCACGCCGCGGGCAGGTCTTCCAGTACACCTCGCACGATCGCCTGCGCGAGGCGATCGAGAAGAAGCTGTTCGCAGACCTGAAGGACATCGTCAAGATCACCACCTCCACCAAGACGCCCGACGCAGAGCAACTGCGCCGCGTCAACGACGTGGTGAACCGGCTGATCGCGGAGCAGGGCTACTGCCACATCTGCGCCAATGAGCTGCTCAAGTACGTGGGGACCTTGCTCAACCGCTGAGCCGGAGGAGGGGGAGGCCATGCTACCAACGATCACGCTGAGCCAGAACGACTGGTCGCTCCACCGCAAGGGGCCGATGGACCAGGCGCGCCACGATGCCAAGGTCAGGGAGGCGATCAAGAGCAACCTCCCGGGCATCATCGGCGAGGAGGCGATCATCGCCTCCGACGGCAAGAAGACGGTCAAGATCCCCATCCGGTCCCTGGAGTTGCCCCATTTCCGCTTCAGCCGTGGTCGCCAGGAGCACGTCGGCCAGGGATCTGGCAAGTCTAAGCCGGGCGACGTGCTGGGCCAGGAGCCCGGCGCCCAGGGCGCCGGCAAGGGCAAGGGCGCGGGCGAGATGCCCGGCATCGACTACTATGAGGCGGAGATCACCATCGACGAGCTGGCGGCCCTGGTGTTCGAGGACCTCGGGCTGCCTTTCCTCAAGCCGAAGGGCAAGCAACTGGTCCAGTCCGAGATCGTGCGCTTCAGCGAGATCCGCCGCCAGGGCATCATGTCCAACCTGGACAAGCGCCGCACCATCCTGGAGAACCTGCGGCGCAATGCCAG
>JACQUR010000250.1 GCA_016210245.1 Chloroflexota bacterium | reverse complement strand
GAGCTGCTGGCCGGCCCCCTGGCCACCACGCCGTGCCGCCCTCGATGCGGCGGGCAGACAGGGCCGTCTGCCCCTACGTCCTCCACGCACCAGAACTGGGCGGACCCCCTGGCCTGGGGCTATTCAGTTGTCCGCACCTGCCGCCCTGAAGGGCGGGCCTGGGCGTTAGGCCCGCCCTTCAGGGCGGCAGGTGACCATCCCGCGACCGCTCGAAACCGGACAACTGAATAGCCCTACCTGGCCCCACGCCAGTTGCGGGGCTGTACTGCCGCTGATAGAATGCCCGTCCAGGGTGTGTAGCGGCCACCGGGGTGCTCGCTTCGGCGACTGAGCAGCTACCGTGGCCGCGCGGAGGATGATCATCATGTCTCAGCCACGCGAAGCTCAGCGACTGACCCGCCGCACCTTGCTACGCACGTCGCTGCTGGTGGGGGCCGGCGCGGTGGCGAGTGGCCTGCTGGCCGCCTGCCAGCAGCCAGCGCCGGGCCCGACGGCCGCTCCTGCCAAACCGGCAGAGGGGAAGCCGGCCCCGACCGCTCAACCCGCGGCTCCCGCGGCGGCGAAGTCTCAACTCGACGAGTGGGTCGTCGCCGTTTCCGAAGACATCACGGCCATCGATCCGGGCGTCCCGGGCGCGGGCGCCATTTACTACAACGTCGAGTACCACGCTTTTGAGCCCCTGGTGGGCTACGAGGGACCCAACTTCCAGCTCGTGCCACGCCTGGCAGAGTCGTGGAGCTACGTCAACGACACCACGCTCGAGTTCAAGCTCCGCAAGAACGTCAAGTTCCACAATGGCGACGACTTCACCGCCGACGACGTGCTCTATACCTACCAGGTCCATAAGGAGACTCCGGCTCTCGCCACAGGGTACGTCTTCGAGCCGGTTGAGAAGCTGGAGAAAGTCGATCCCTACACGATCCGCATCGCGACCAAGGGCCCGGTTGCGTCGCTGATGCCCAACATGACCCAGGTGTTCTTTGTCCTCCCAAAGGCGCGTGCGACCATCGGCGTGGAAGCCTTCGGCAGGCACCCGATCGGGACCGGGATGTACAAGGTGGCCCAGGACTGGGCCCGGGACCAGCCGGTCCGCTATGTGGCGAACGAGGCGTACTGGGGTGGCCCCCCCTCGCCCCAACGGCTCCAGTTCAAGTACCTGCGCGAGCCGTCCACGCGGGTGGCCGAGCTGCAGAATGGCACGGTCCACGTCGCAGACAACATCCCGCTGCCCCAGGTGGAGCTGCTCAAGCGCGGCGCAAACACGGATGTGGTTTCAATGAAGGGCGCCCGTATCATCATGCACAGCTTCAACCTGGCCAGGGAGCCGTTCACCAACCTCAAGGTCCGCCAGGCGGTGAACTATGCGATCGATCGGGACGCCATCGTGAAGACCGTGCTGCAGGGGTACGGCCAGCCGCACGTGGGGCTCTTCGCGCCCGGGTGGATGGGCTACGACGCCAAGCTGGAGCCATACACCTTCAACCTGCAGAAGGCCAAGCAACTCCTGGCCGAGGCCGGGCTGCCGAACGGGTTCGAGTTCGAGTGGCAGATCACCAGCGGCGTGTTCCAGAAGGACCGCGAGATCGCCGAGGCGGTGGCAGCCCAGCTCAAGCAAGCCGGCATCACCGCCAGGCTGCAGGTCACCGAGCGCGCGACCTTGCTCGACAATTTCTACGCCGGCAAGTACGACGTCGCCTCGACCCAGTGGTCCACCACCGCCGACCCGGACCGTTACCTGCAATGGCTGTTCATCCGCACGAAGGGCACTTCCGAAGTCAAAGAGGCCGACCGCTACCGGCAGATCATGGAAGACGGGCGCCGGGTGCTCGATCCGGACAAGCGGGTGCAGAAGTACCAGGAGCTCAGCAAGCTGGCCTACGAGCAGGCGGTGCTCATGTTCGTCCACGTCCAGGACGAGCTGTACGGCATCGACAAGCGCACGGGCTGGACTCCGTACCCGATCCGGGCCCTGGGGGTCCACCACTGGTATGCGAACCATCCCAGTATCAAGCGCTGAGTCGTAGCGCGGGGGACAAGCCCCCGCGCTACATTTTCGGATCACTGATGGTTGCCTTCCTGATCCGCCGACTGCTGCAAGCCGTGCCGGCGCTGCTCGGGGTGACGCTGGTGGTCTTCTTGCTGCTCCACGCCAGCGGCGACCCGTCCTCCTTCATGCTGCCGCCCGAGGCCTCGGAGTCCGACCGCCAGGCCTTCCGCCACGCCTACGGGCTCGACCAGCCGCTGCACACCCAGTACGGGCTGTTCCTCTGGAAGGCGGTGCAGGGCGACCTGGGGCGGTCGATCGCCTACGGGGCGCCGGCGGCGGACGTGCTGCTGAAGCGCGTGCCGGCCACGCTGGAGCTGGCCCTGGCCTCTACCGCGCTGGCGCTGCTGCTCGGCATCCCGAGCGGGATCCTCGCCGCCTTCCGCCAGAACTCACCCTTCGACTACCTGGTCATGCTGGGCGCCACTCTGGGCCAGTCGATCGCCGGCTTCTGGCTGGGCCTGATGCTCATCATGGTCGTCTCGGTGCAACTCGGGCTGTTGCCCGCCTCCGGACGGGGCACCCTGGCCCAGCTCGTCCTGCCAGCCATCACCCTGAGTACCTGGCTGATGGCCCTGATGGCGCGCATGACCCGCTCGGCCATGCTGGAGGTGCTGCGCCGCGACTACATTCGGACGGCCTACGCCAAGGGACTGCAGACGCGGGTGGTGCTGGCGCGGCACGCGCTCAAGAATGCCCTGATCCCGATCATCACCCTGCTCGGCGTGTCCTTCAGCTACCAGATGGGCGGCGCGGTCATCGTCGAGACGGTCTTTAGCTGGCCGGGCGTGGGCACCCTGGTGTTCGACTCGGTCCTGCGGCGCGACTACCCGGTGGTGCTGGCCACGGTCCTGTTCGTGGGCCTGGTCTTCGTGCTGATCAACCTGCTGGTCGACCTCTGCTACAGCGTCATCGACCCGCGCATCCGGTTGGAACGGTCGGCAGCGCGATGAGCGCGGAAGCGGCTCGGCCGACGACCCTGGCCCGCCGGCCCTTCACACCCAGCTCGCTGGGCCTGGGCCTGCGCTGGCTGGGGCGGAGCCGGGCGGCGACCTTTGGCGGGACGGTGATGGCGGCCATCGGGCTGGCGGCCATCTTCGCGCCGCTCCTGACCTCCTACGCCTACGATGCCCAGGACTTCGCTATTGCCTCGCTGCCGCCGCTGGCCAGCCTGGCCCACCCGCTCGGCACCGACCAGTTTGGCCGCGACATCCTGAGCCGCGTTCTCTACGGGGCGCGAGTCTCGCTGGCCGTCAGCCTGAGCGGCATGCTGGTCGCCTCCGCCGTGGGCGTCGCGGCCGGCCTGCTCTCGGCCTACCTCGGCGGGGCGCTGGACGCGGTGCTCATGCGCCTGGCCGACGTGCAGCTCTCCTTTCCTTACCTGATCCTGGCCATCGCCATGATGGCCCTGCTCGGCCCGAGCCTGCCGCTGCTGGTGGTGGTGCTGGCCGTGCGGGGCTGGGTGAACTATGCCCGCACCATCCGGGGCATCGTGCTCTCGCTGAAAGAGGAGGAGTTCGTCGCCGCGGCCATCGTGGCCGGGGCGAGCCCGGGGCGGATTATCCTCCGCCACCTGCTGCCCAACGTGCTGGCGCCGATCATCGTCCTCAGCTCGTTCGAGCTGGCGGCCATGATGCTCACCGAGGCCTCGCTGAGCTTCCTGGGGCTGGGGGTGCAGCCGCCGATGCCGAGCTGGGGGAGCATGGTCAGCCAGGGCCGCGACTACATCTACACCTCCTGGTGGCTGACCACCATCCCCGGCCTGGCGCTGATGCTGGCCGTGCTCGGCGCCAACCAACTCGGCGACGGCCTGCGCGACCTGCTCGACCCCCGGCTCCGCGGCGCGCGGCTGTGAGGGCGAGGGTTCACCACGGAGACACGGAGACACGGAGACACGGAGTTTTCTCTAATAAGGACCTCTCCGTGTCTCCGTGTCTCCGTGGTGAACCCTCGCCCTCGTGCCTCGTGATAAGGAAAGGTAGGGTGTGACCATAGACCTGTACCGCTCCGTGCTACGCCCGCTGCTGTTCCGTCTGGACGCGGAGACCGCCCACCACCTGGGCGAGCGGGCGCTTGCCGCCGGCTTCCCGTGGGGGCTGTATGGCGACCGTCTGTTCGTACCCGACCCGCGGCTGCGGGTGGAGGTGGCCGGGCTGAGCTTCGCCAATCCGGTCGGCCTGGCTCCGGGGTTCGACAAGAACGCGCGCACCATCCCCGCGCTGCAGCAGCTCGGCTTCGGGTATGTCGTCGTGGGCGGCATCCTGCCCCATCCACGGCCTGGCAATCCCCGTCCGCGGGTGCTGCGCTACGTGGAGAAGGAGTCGCTCATCAACTGCTACGGCCTGCCCAGCGACGGCCTCGAGGCCTGCGCCGCCCGCCTGCGCCGCGTGCGCACGGACACGACCCGCGTGCTGGCGAACATGGACGCCTTCACCGTGGACGAGTACGTGCGCAGCTTCGAGACCCTGCAGCCGCTGGTGGACGCCATGGAAGTCCACACCATGTGCCCCAACAACCGGGACGACCGCGGCGAGTTCCTGCGCCGCGGCCAGTTCGAGCAGATGCTCCAGGCCATCGCCCCGCGCAAGCGCAAACCGCTGTTCGTCAAGCTGCTGCCCTGGGAGAACGAAACCGAGCACCAGGAACGCCTCGGCATGGTCGAGCTGGGCCTCCACTACGGGGTGGATGGCTACACCATTCCGGGCACGTGGAACCTGCCGGAGCCGCGGCTGTCCATCGGCCGGGGCCACATCTCGGGGCGCATGGCCTTCCCCAGAACGCTGGAGATCGTGCGCGAGCTGGCCGAGGTTACCCGGGGGCGGGCCGCGATCAAAGCCCTGGGCGGGATCGCCAGCGGCGAGGACGCCTTCCAGGCCATCGCCGCCGGCGCCACCCTGGTCGAGCTGCTGAGCGCCTTCGTGTACGAGGGCTGGACGGTGGTCCGGCGGATCAATCAGGAACTGGCCGCGCTCATGGCCGCCCGCGGCTTCCCCAGCGTTGCCGCCCTGCGCGGCAGCGCGGCCGGGAGGCAGACGGCAGACGGCAGGCGGCAGTAAGCAGAAGGCAGAAGGCAGGAGGCAATGTCTTCCCCGCTCGTCCTGAGCCTGTCGAAGGACGAGCGGGGGCACGCGCGGGCGCAGCTACCAGCAACGACCCTGAGCGTCGCGGGCAGCCCGGCGCCCCAGCAGGTGCTGCAGATTGGCAGTGGTCGCCTGCGCGATCGCCTCCGCGGACTGGCCGCGCAACTCGGCCACAGCCTGGCAGACCTGCAGCACATCCCGGGGTTCCGTGGTGCGCCCGGGCAGCGGGTAGCTGTCGGTCTCGAGCAGCAGCCGGTCCAGGGGCAGCTCGGCCACGGCCTGCCGCAGCGGTTCGTGCTCCGGGCGCATGGCCGGCTTGCCCACCGAGAGGAAGCACCCGGCCTGGAGGTAGCGCCCGGCCAGCGCCGTGTCGCCCACGAAGTAGTGGACCACGGCTCGCACGGGGCCGTGCTCGGCCAGCAGGTGCAGGGCGTCAGCGTGGGCGCCCACCACGTGGAGCGAGACGGCCAGGTCGAGCCGCCGGGCGAGCTCGAGGCAGGCGCTCAGGAAGGCCCGCTGCGCGGGCGGGGGCGCCAGCTCGGGTGCGTACTCCAGCCCCACCTCGCCCAGCGCGACCACCTCCGCCGAGCGCGCCAGCGCCTCGATCGCCTCCAGGGCCAGCCGCGGCTCCACCTCGTGCAGCCAGCGCGGGTGGACGCCTGCGGCCGCCAGCACGCCCGGATGCTGGCGGGCCAGCGCCAGCGTCTGCCGCGAGGACTCGACCGAGAGCCCCACGCTGAGCAGCAGGCCCACGCCTGCCGCACGAGCGCGCTCGACCATCCCGGCTACGACCTCGCCAGGAAAGCGATCCAGGTGGACGTGGCTATCGGACAGCCGAGCGACTTCAGGCAAGGGATCGTGACACCTCCTCCCCTAGCACTTATGGCAGCTCTCGGAGCGGCTGAGCCAGACCTGGTGTCTGCAAAGGTACGGATTCTGCCCGCCCCACGGCAAGTGGTCTGCCAGTCAGCGCCCAGGAACTCGGCTGCACCCTCCACTCGGCACTCAGGACTCAGGACTCAGCACTCAGCACTCAGCACTCAGCACTGAGGAGACAGGCATGGGCGAATACGGTCCCCGTCCCACTACGGCACCGCGCACGGTGAGCCCGGCCGAGGCCGCGGCCGTCGTCCAGTCGGGCCAGCGCGTCTTCGTGCAGGGCGGCTGCGCCACCCCGGTCGCGCTCGTCGAGGCGCTGGCCGCTCGCGGCCAGGAGCTGTCCGGCGTCGAGGTCGTCCACATCCACACCGAAGGGCCGGCCCATCACGTTGCGCCGGAGCTGACCTGCCACCTCCGGCACCGCGCCTTCTTCATCGGCCCCAACGTGCGGGCAGCGATCAGCGAGGGGCGGGCGGACTACGCCCCCGTCTTCCTGTCCGACATCCCGGCTCTGTTTCGGAGCGGCCAGATGCCGATCGACGTGGCCTTGCTGCACCTCTCGCCGCCCGACGCCCACGGCTACTGCTCGTTCGGGCTGTCCGTGGACTGCTCCAAGGCGGCCGCCGAGTGCGCGCGCCTCGTCATCGCCCAGACCAACCGCCGCATGCCGCGCACCCTGGGCGACAGCTTCCTGCACCTCAGCCAGATCGACTACCTGGTGCCCGTGGACACCCCGCCGCTCACGATCGCGCCCGAGCCCCTGGACGAGGTGGCGCTCCAGATCGGGCGGTGTGTGGCCGAGCTGGTGGAGGATGGCGCCACGTTGCAGATGGGCATCGGCGCCATTCCCAACGCCGTCCTGGCCGCCCTGCGCGACAAGTCCGACCTGGGCATTCACACCGAGATGTTCTCCGATGGCGTGCTCGACCTCGTGGAGGCAGGGGTGGTGACCGGAGCGCGCAAGACGCTGGACTCGCGCAAGATCGTGGCCGCGTTCCTGATGGGCAGCCAGCGGCTGTACGATTTCGTCCACGATAACCCGGCCGTGGAGATGCGCCCGGTGGAGTACACCAACGACACCCGCATCATCCGGCAGCACGACAAGATGACGGCGATCAACTCGGCCATCCAGATCGACCTGACCGGGCAGGTGTGCGCCGAGTCGATCGGCCTGCGCCTGTACAGCGGGGTAGGCGGGCAGATGGACTTCCTGCGCGGGGCCGCGCTGGCGCCCGGCGGCAAGCCGATCGTCGCCCTGCGCTCCACCGCTCTGGGGGGCAAGGCCTCGCGCATCGTGCCCACGTTGCCGCCCGGCGCGGGTGTCACCACCACCCGCGCTCACGTCCACTACGTGGTCACCGAACACGGAGTGGCCAACCTGCACGGCCTGAGCCTGCGCGAGCGCGCCGCTCGACTGATCGACCTGGCCCACCCCGACTTTCGCCCCGAGCTGCGCGCGTTCGCCCGCAAGCACCTCGGGTACGGGGTCACGTAGCGGGCGGAGGACCGGACCTAACCCCCCCGCCCCCATCCCTGCCAGGGAAGGGGGAGTCGCTCCGCCTGCTGGTCGTCTCCCCGGGCCATTCGCCAAGCGCTGGGAGTGCGG
>JACQUR010000276.1 GCA_016210245.1 Chloroflexota bacterium | reverse complement strand
TCGGGAGCGGCACGGCAGGCCGTGCCGCTCCCGATGCGCCACTGCTTCGCCTCGACTCACTACCCCCCGTACACCGCCCGGTACACTTCCCAGTACGCGAAGATCTTGCGCACGTAGTCGAAGGTTTCGTCGAAGGGAACGTACTCGGCGAAGATGTCCTGGTCGGCCACCCGCTCCGGACGCAGCCAGGTGTCGACGTTGCCGTCGCCCGCGTTGTAGGCCGCGAGCGCGGGGTAGGGGTTCCCGAGGAAGCGGCGCAGCCGATCGCCGAAGTAGCTGGTGCCGAAGCGCACGTTGAGGGATGGCAGGTAGAGCTGGTCCAGGTTGAAGTTGCGGATGCTCAGTCCCGTGGCGATATCCTTCGCCGTGGTCGGGATGATCTGGGTCAGACCGCGGGCGCTGGCCACCGATTCCGCGAACTGGTCGAACTCGCTCTCCTGGCGCATGAGCGCGGTGAAGAGCAGCGGATCGACCCCGGCCTGCTGGGCCAACGGCCAGACCAGGTTGGCGAAGGCCAGGGGGTAGGCCACCCGGGCCAGCGCGCGCGGCACCTCCAGGACAGTCTCCTGGCCGGTGGAGGCCGCCAGCGCCGCCATGCCCAGCCGGGTCCCGCCATAGTACAGCCCCAGGCGCTGGAAGACGTCGGCCGCCACGTACAGGCGGTCGCCATAGTCCTGGTGGCGGGTGAGCAACTCCTCGAACTCCCAGCCCGCCTCGCGGTACAGCCCCAACTGGGCCAGTTGCTGCGCCCGCTGCAGCGCGGGGTCGGCCAGCACCAGCGCCCGCGCCTGCTCCAGGTCCAGCCCCCGGTTCTTGAACCAGCGGGCTAGCTCCTGCTCGTCCCGCGCTCGCGTCTCTGCATTCGCGGCCACCTGGTCCAGCGGCTTGGCCTGCCCATCCGGGTGGAGGGCGCGATGGGCGCGCAGGGCGAAGTAGCTGAGCGGTCGCTGAGCGGCCGCCTGCTCGAAGGCCTGGCGGGCGTCTGGCTGCCGGCCCAGTTGCTCGAGCGCCTTGCCAGACCAGTACAGCGCCCGCGCCCTGGGGTCGCTCTCCGGGTCTGTAGCCAGGAGCGCCTTCCAGGCGTCCAGGGCCGGCTCGTACGCGCCCGCCATGTAGTGGGCCACGCCCAGGCGGAAGGCCGCCTCCTGGGCGCCATCGGTGCCGCTCAGGCGGCTGTCCTTGCCCAGCGCCTGGTAGGTCGCGGCAGCCGCCTGGAAGCTGCCCATGCTCTCGTAGCCCTTGCCCGCCTCCAGCAGCGCCTGGGCGGCGATCTCCTCGTCCTCGGCCTGGGTGGCGAGCTTCTTGAGCAGGTCGATGGCCGGGCCCTCCTTCCCGGGCGCCATCATCGACTGGGCGCGGTAGAGGCGGGCCGACTCGGCGTCCGGGCCGTTCGGCTGCTGGGCCAGGTACTGGTCGAAGGCAGTAATGGCGCCGCGATAGTTCCCCCACACGTAGCGCACGCGGCCAATGTGGTAGCCGTCCACGCTGGAGAGCTTGCCCAGCTTGTCCAGCAGGTCCAGCGCCGCCGGGGCCCACTTGGAGCGGGGGAAGTCGCGCACCACGGTCTGGAGGGCGCGCAGCGCTTCGTCCTGCTTGCCGATCTCGCGGTACGCCACGGCCAGGTTGTAGAGCTGCTCGCCCAGGTAGGAGGTGGTCCCGGCCAGGGCCAGGATCTGGCGGTAGGCCTGGTAGGCGCCCTCCGGATCCCCTTCCGCCGTGCGGGCCTTGCCCAGGGTCTCCAGCAGCTCGATGCGCAGCAGGCGCGGCTGGGCGTCCTTCAAGCCTGCATCCGCGGCCCGGGCCGCCAGGTCGCTGCGCTTGGCCTGCAGCGCCCACTCCGCCTGCTTGAGCCGCAGGGCCGGGGCCAGCTCCGGATGGTTCCTGGCCAGCGCGCTGAGTTGGGTGGCCGAGGCGTCGAGTTGGCCGTTCGCCGCCTGGATCTCGGCCAGGAAGTAGGTGGCCCACTCGGCCTGAGGCGACTGGGGCTGCTCGCGCCGCAGCGCCTCCAGCGTCTCGGTCGCCCTGGTGCCCTGGCCGGCCCGACCCAGCGCCTCCCCCAGGCGCAGTCGGGCCTCGAGTCGGGCGGCCCCGCTCTGCGCGCCCGCCAGGCGCTCGAAGAGGTCGATGGCGCCCGCGTAGTCGGCCGCCAGCAGCAGCCGCTCGCCGCGCTCGAACTCCGCCCGCGCCTGCGGCGCCAGTCCCGCCAGTGGGTCGGCTGTGGGCGAGGGCGCGGGCCTGGGCGCGGGTGCGGCCGTCGGCGCGGGCGCTGCCTGCGGCACGGGGCTGGCCGGTGGCGCGGCCGCCGGCTGGCTGGCGGTGCTGGGAGCGCTGGTCGGCGGCGCCGCGGGGCTGGGTGAGGTACACCCGCCCACGACAGCCACCAGGACAAGGGCGGCAAGAGCGCGCTGGAGCATCAGGATTCCTCCGCCAGGCATGCAGAGATAGCGCATTTGGGTGGTTCTAACAGATGGTGGGGGGCGGGGGCCAATTCTGCGCCGGTTGTCCCTACACTCATATGAGTGTACACTCATATGAGTGTAAGCCACAGCGTGGAGGTGGGTCGTGCTTGCCTGGCTCTATCCGCCGGTGGAGCGGGGGCTATTCGTCGGTCGCCAGGACTTGCTGGCCCAGCTCGACGCGGCGGCCGAATCGCTGCTCCGGGGGCAACCGCTTCACCTCGCCCTCTTCTCCCCGCGCCGGCGTGGCAAGAGTCTCCTGCTCAAGGAGCACTTTGCCCGCCTGCGCCAGCGACGGCGCTGCGCCGCGGTCTACCTGAACCTGGAGCCCATGGCCTCCACCGCGCGCATCTTTGCGACTCAGTACGTCGGCTGGCTGGTCTACTGGCTGTTCGCCCCCGACGACGCCTGGCCCGACGACTACCTGACCTGGGCCGGGTTGCGGCAGGCGGAGGTGCCCCAGGCCGTGCATCGGCTTCTGCTCCAGCTCTCGGGCCAGTTCGACAGCCCGGCCACGCCCCCTGCCCACCTGCTGGAGCTTGCCTTCCGCTTGCCCGAGCGACTCGCAGCGCTCATTGGCCGCCCGATCGTGGTCATCCTGGATGAGTTCCAGTCGCTCCGACAGCTCGACGGCCATCGCAAGCTGGGCCACACGCTGGCGCTCTTCCGCCCCGTCCTGACCTC
>JACQUR010000259.1 GCA_016210245.1 Chloroflexota bacterium | reverse complement strand
GAGGCAGGAGGCAGGAGGCAGAAGGCAGAAGGCAGGTAGTACACTGTGACTCCTGATTCATAGGGTTGACAGTCCGAGCCGCGACCGTCAGGGAGCGCGGCCCCCGGGGGCCGCGCTCCCTGACGGTCGCGGCTCGGATAAGACCCCACCAATCAGGAGTCGCAGTGTACCAGTCTGCTGCGAGCCAATCTGCCGCCTGCCGCCTGCCTTCTGCCTACTGCCTTCTGGCCTCTACTCCCCCGGCGGCTCGATCCCGTGGGTGATGGCGTCCAGGAACTCGTAGACGTGGCGGAACCGCTTTAGCATGGCCGGCAGTGCGTCGCTCTCCTGGGGCGCATAGAGCTCGGCCCAGCGCGCTGCCAGTTGGAGCTTGGCCACGCTCTCATCCGAGGCGCTCACCGCGATGCGTTGCCCTTCCGGTCGCTCCCGCTCCCGTTCTTGCTCGGTGCTCAAGTGCTTCTCCTTGCGCGACAAGATCCCAGTCCTACGCTAACTATACGTCCGAAAGGTGTTCGCCCAACACTGCCCGCCATCAGCCATCAGCGGGCTCAGCCCTCGCTCCCCGGCTCCTCGTCCCCCGCTCATCCTGAGCTTGTCGAAGGACCCCCGCGCCCTATCCCGCCGAGCGCACCCGTTGCGCTCGGCGCTGGCGGGCCGCGGCGGCCTCCACCAGGCCGATAGTGGCGATACCCCACGCCAGGTGTACCAGCCGCACGGGCAGGTCGCGGGGCAAGAGCTCCGCCAGAGCGACGTGCATCGCCGGGCTGTGCTACGCTCCCCGGGCGACTTGACGCACTCCAGACAAGCAGGGATCAGAACGGACCAGCCATGGAAGGACGTGTCGACCGTCCAGGCGTTCCCGCCGCGCTCCATAGTGGCCGGGTGATCGACCGAGTCCGGCAGCACCTGTCCGGCTGGTTGGTGCGGGACCTCCTCGTCCCGTTTGCTGCCACCCGGATCATGCTGGAGTGCGTGGGGTGGCTGGCGTTGAATCTGGTTCACCCTCCATACCCCTTCGATCTTGCCATATACCTGGATCCTCCGTTCTCAAGAAGCTGGCTCAACATCTGGTCGCGCTGGGATTCAGACTGGTACCTGGGCATCGCCCAGCGTGGCTACATCCACCCGCCAGCGTACCAACCGGGGCAGCAATCGAGCCTGGCCTTCTCACCCCTTTACCCCCTCGCCATGCGGGTCGTAGGCGTCCTCCTGGGCCGAACCGACCGGGACGGCCTGCTCCTGGCCGGCTTCCTTATCGCGAACGTGGCGCTGCTGGTCGCGCTCGGCTACCTCATCGCCCTCGTGCGCCGCGACTTCGATGAAGCGACGGCTGGCCGGACAGCGCTCTACCTGTTGATCTTCCCAACCAGCCTGTTCCTCTCGGCCGTGTACCCCGAGTCGCTGTTCCTGGCCCTCGTCCTGGCTTCCTTCTCCTGCGCGCGCCGGAGGCAGTGGTGGGTCGTAGGAGCCCTGGGTGGTCTGGCCACCCTCGCCCGCCCGCACGGCGTCCTGGTCGCCCTGCCCCTGGCCTTCGAGTACCTGGCCCAACGCAAGTTCGACCTCCGCGCGCTGCGCCTCGACCTGCTGGCGCTCGGGCTCATCCCCGCCGCATACGCTACCTGGATGGCCTATGTCTACGCGCTCTCGGGCGATCCCTGGATGTTCCTCACCGTGCAGAGTGGATGGTACCGCCAGTTCTCGCCGCCTTGGGAGGCGATCCTCAACACCTTCTCGACCGTGCCGCTCAACATCCATGCCCCGCTTGACTCGCTGGTGAACCTCGCCTTCACCATCCTGTTTCTGATCCTGGTAGCCGCAAGCTGGTGGCTGGTCCGGCCCGGCTTCGCCCTGTTCGCCAGCGTCCTCCTGGTGCCCATGGTTTCGACCGGCCACCTCGGCTCGCTGATGCGCTTTGGCCTGGCGCTCTTCCCGGCCTTCATCGTCCTGGCCCTGGCCGGGCGCCACCCCTGGTTCGACCGCGGCTACGTCATCCTCGCCACGGGCCTCTGCAGCCTGTTCATGGCCATGTTCGCCCTGCGCTACTGGGTGGCGTAGGATCTGCGCTGGCGCTACTTGCGCGCCGCCACGCCCGGGCCCGGCACAACCTGGAACGAGGTGCGCCGCCCCTCCTGGCCGTCGACCCGCACCAGGATGACGTACGTCCCCGCGCTTTCGAAGCTCAGCACCAGGTCGACCGCGATCTGGGCACGCTGGTCCGAGCCCAGCGGGATGCCCGGCGGGCGGCCCACTTCCACCTGGCCGGCCTGCTTCCACAGGGTCTGCCGGCCGTCCTCGTCCGAGATCTCGATCTCCACGTCGTGGCGCTGGTTGGTCTCGGTCCACGGCACCGTGAACGCGGCCGCGATGCCACAGTGCTGCTGCACCGGGAAGCCCGCTTGCGCTGTCAGTACGGTCCAGCCGCCGCCCAGCAGGTACAGCTTGCCGCCCACGATCTGCGCCGCGTCGGCCAGGATGAGCCATTCGACTTCCATTTGCTCCCCCAATCCAATTACAATGGTACTACACAAGCACTACAACCGTAGTGGCCCCGGAGCAGCCTTGTCAAGGTCGGAGGTCACGGGTTTCCTGATTGACGACGACAATGAGGAGAAGTTCTCTCGTCACGGCCTGTCGTCCCGTCAGGTGAGCCAGGTGCTGGAGAACGAGCACGTAATCTTGCGGAACAGGAAGCGGCGCCGCGCGCAGTACCTCATCATTGGTCGGGACCATGGGGGCACGTGCATTGCTATCCCTATTGAGCCGACCCATGAGCCCACGGTGTGGCGGCCGGTGACCGCCTGGCGGTGCAAAGAGCAGGAGCGAGCCAAGCTGGATTCCTGAGGGGGCTTTGGGACCAATGAAAGAGCAAGAACTTCAAGACTTGCAGGAACCCGCAAGCTGGGACGACAAGAGGGTCGAGAAGCGGGCCGGTGTGAAAAACGCTCGCGTCGTGGTATCGGTGGCTTTCTCGCGGCGGGATTTTGAGCGGGTGGCCGAGTGCGCGGAAAAGATGGGCATGCGCACCTCTGAGTTCGTCCGCGAGGCGGCCCTGGACCGGGCGCTCTGCCAGTCTCTGGTGGTCAGGCTCTCATCCTTCAGCGGTAGCCCTGGATCAGCATTCTTCACCAACAAGCCTGTCCCCCACACCCGGGCGTGGGGGGCGACGGCGCCCCTGAAGGAAGCGGAAGAGCGAGCGCTCACGGCCTAGCGGTGTACTCCAGCAGGGGCAGACGCCTGTCGCGCTGCCAACCTGCCTCCAGGAGTACAATGGCTCTGCCCATCCCCATCCGCTCCGCGAGCGTTCGCGGGAGGTTGCATGTCCCGCCTGCCCCGTAGTCCCCTCTTCTACGGCTGGATCATCGTCGCCGTCACCTTCGTCACCGTCCTCGTCTCGGCCGGGATTCGCGCCTCGGTCACCACCTTCATCGTCCCGCTGGACGGCGAGTTCGGCTGGAACCGGGCGGCCATCGCCTCCGCCATCTCCATCAACCTGCTGCTCTACGGTCTGTCGGCCCCCCTCTCCGGCCGGCTGATGGACCGCTTCGGTCCGCGTCTGGTGGTGCTGGGCAGCCTGGTCCTGCTGGCTCTTGGCATGGCCGGCATGCTCGCCATGAGCCAGTTGTGGCAGTTGAGCCTGCTCTGGGGCATCCTGGTCGGCCTGGGCGCCGGCGGCAGCAGTTCGGTGCTGTACGCCACCATCGCCAGCCGCTGGTTCGTGGCCCGCCGCGGGCTGGTGCTCGGCATCCTGGGCAGCGCCAACCCCACCGGCCAGCTCGTCTTCCTGCCGCTGCTGATGGCGATCATCGTCGCCTTCGGCTGGCGGACCGGTGCGCTGGCAATCGCGGCCGCCGTCGTGGCTCTGGCGGTGCCCGTGCTGCTGTGGCTGCGCGACGACCCGACTGACGTCGGCCTGCGCCCGTATGGAGCGGACCGGGCCGACGCGCCCTCGGCGAAGGCCAGCGCGCAGGCCGAGGCGCCGGCGGTGCCGCTCGTGCAGGCCATCCGCACGCCCGACTTCTGGTTCCTGGCCGGCACCTACTTCGTCTGCGGCGCCACCTCCAACGGCCTGGTGGGCACCCACTTCATCCCCCACTCGATCGACCACGGCATCCCGGAGATGACGGCCGCAGCCACGTTGGGGGTGATGGGCGGGATGAACTTCGTCGGCGCGCTCGCCTCTGGCTGGCTGACCGACCGCTTCGACCCGCGCAAGCTGCTGGCCCTGATCTATGCCCTGCGCGGCGTGTCGCTCTTCGTGCTGCCCTTTGTGACTGACTTCTCCGGCCTGCTCATCTTCGCGGTCGTGTTCGGGCTGGACAGCCACGCCACCGTGCCACCCACCGTGGCGGTGACCACCCGCCGCTTCGGTAAGGGCTCCGTGGGCACCATCTTCGGCTGGATCTTCGCCTCGCACCAGTTCGGCGCGGCCGTGGTGGCCACCACGGCGGGCGCAATCCGGGTCTCGCTGGGCGACTACCAGTACGCCTTCCTGGCCGGCGGCGTGGTGGCGCTCATCGGGGCCAGCATGGCGCTGTTCATCCGCCTGCAGCGCCCCAGCCCGACCATGGCCCCGGCCGCGACGTAGAGACGCGGAGGCGGGGAGACGCGGGGACGCGGAGACACGGGGAGCGGTCTTCCAGTGACAGGTCAACTTTTTCAACTGTTGCAGGCATGCGGTATGATAGGGCTGGGAGGACCGCATGGCAGTCGTCTATTCGCTGACCGAGGCGGCGGCGCTCCTGGGAGTCTCCGCCGCGACCCTCTCCCGACGCCTGCCCCGTGAGCGGGTGCGGCAGGGGCGGGTGGCGCGGCTCGCGCTGGAGGAGATCCTGGAGGTGGCGCCCACGGTGGGAGTCGATCCCGACATAGTGCGGCAGCGCGCCGAGCCTGACGAGGAGTTGGGGCCGGAGGTGCCCCAGCACATCCGCTATTGGGCCCGACGCGCCCGCGAGGTTGGGATTGGGCGGAAGATGGAAGCGTATGCTGCCCGTATCCCGGAGGACATGCTCTCGCGCCACCTGGGACCGCCAGATGCGACGGTGGAGCTGCCCGAGCCGTGGGACGGAGGTTTCCGCCCCGTCTCCCTCGCTGACCTGGAAGCCATGGCCGCGGGCGAGGGGTGAGCCACGACGAGCACCCTGTGTACCTGCCCCCGGCGGCCAGGATAGCCCCGGGGGCGTTGTTTCTCCACGTTCCCATCGTCTTCCAGTACGAAGCCGGCTTACCGGTCTTGAGCGCGACGAGGGGCAACCTGCTGCAAGCGCACCCGGACTTCGACGCTGCCTGGCGCACAGCAGCTACGGAAGACCGTGACCGTGGCGTCTTCGTCGCCGTCAGAGCCAAACCTCGTCCCATCGTGGTCCTCGCCGTTGGTGAGGTTGAGGAAGACGAGTGGCACCGCGACAACATCTGGGTGGTGCCCCTCTACAGCGAGAAGGAGCGGCGGCGTTCGGGACGGAATCTCTTCTGGCTGCCGTCCTGGGAGGAACGCGGGCTGTCCCTGGGCGGGTACCTGGACTTCTTTCACGCTGCCGCCATCCCGATCAAGCGTCTGCGCAACCGCACGCACACCTGCGACCTTCGGCCGGCCGTTCGTGACGCCGTCTTCGCCGCCTTCAGCGCCTGTGTGCAAGGCCCAGGCCTGCCACGCTAGGAGAGGGCTGGCGCGGCCTGGGAGCGCAGGCATCTGGCTTGCGCGGGGCCACACCGAACACCGCCCAGTATCTTGACACCGGCCCACAGCGGGGTACACTGGTCCAATCCAGAGTGTTCATCCGCTCCCAATCGCTCTGGCTGCGGGAGGTGGACTGTGTCAGGTTCGAGAACGCCGCGTCTGGCCAGCCTGTGGGTGGTTGTTCTCCTCATCGGGCTACTGGTCTGGGCGACCGCGACGGCGGTTGGGGCCGCCCCGGCGGCCCAGGCGCCAGCGCTGGCCGCGCCATCGTCCACCCCCGCGCCAGCCTCGCGCCTGGAGAAGGAAACGGCGCGCGCGGGGAGTGGCCAGGTCCGCGACGGCCGGACCGTGCAGTTGCCCCCCCGCTCCGCCAGTCTGCCCAGCCTCTCGGACGATCAGCGCAAGAAGCTCGACGCGGCCGTCCAGCGCTCGTACCGGCGAACCCATCGTGTTCCAGATGACCCCACGGCCAGGCGCTCGTCCGGCCCGCCCGGGCTCCGCGAAACCCAGCCTGCCCCGCGGGACCAGCTCAGTGCCAGTGCGGCCAGCCCCACCGACCTGGTCGCGTTTCGCAACACCGCTCTGAGCACCGGGGCGCCCCAGGGATACAGGTCGACCGTCCACGAACCGAGCGTAGCCGCCAACGGCAACACCATCTTCTACACGGCCAACTGGTACGCCGCCCTGTCGACCGATGGCGGCCAGAGCTTCAGCTTCGTCAGTCCGTTCGCAGGCTTCCCCGCGGACTACGGCGGCTTCTGCTGCGACCAGGTGGCGCTCTACGAGCCCAGCCGCGACCTGACCATCTGGGAGATGCTGTACATCCCTGACAGCCTGGGCAACAACACCCTGCGGATCGCGGTGGCCAGGGGCCAGGCTGGCCTGGCGAGCAACACCTGGAGCTACTGGGACGTCACCGCCCAGCAGGCGGGCTTCAGCTCGGGCACCTGGCTGGACTACCCGCACCTGGCGCTCGGATCGAACTACCTGTACCTCACCAGCAACGTCTTCGACAGCTACGATTATTATGTGGGCAGCGTCATCTTCCGTTTCCCGCTCGACGCGCTGGCGACCCCCGGCGGCCCGCTGCCCTACGCCTACTACGCGGTGGGCGACTCGGGCGACACGTTCACTCCCGCCGCCGGCGCCACGACGACCGCGTACTGGGCCAGGCACCTGACCACCACGCGGCTGCGCGTCTACGCCTGGCCCGAGGGCGGCTCGGTCACTTTTGCCGACGTGCCCCATGCTGCGTTCGTCGACGACTACATGGTCTGCATGACGCCCGATGGCACGAATATGTGTGGGCGCAACGACGCGCGGGTCAAGGCAGGCTGGGTGGCGGGGGGCGAGTTGGGGTTCATGTGGGACGTCGCGCAGGGGACGGGAGGCCTGGGTATCTTCCCGTATCCCTACGTCCACGTGGTGCGGATCGATCGGACCAGCATGGCTCCGATCGACGAGCCGATCATCTGGAACAGCGCGTTTGCCTGGGCCTACCCCGGGCTGGGGGTGAACGGGCGCGGCCATCTCGGTCTGAGCCTGGCGTACGGCGGCGGCGCCGCCTATCCCAGCTCCTACGTGTTCGTGCGCGACGACCTCAGCCCCACCTCCTGGCAACCGCTCAAGGTGCGGACGGGGACCAACGGCCCGGGTGGGAACAACTGGGGCGACTACCTGACTGTCCGGGCAGCCTCGGGCAACGGCAACACCTGGGTCGGGACGGCGTACACCCTGCAGGGCTCCTGCCCCGGCCCGTACTCGAGCTGCGACAACGTGGAGCCGCGCTTCGTCTGGTTCGGCCGCCAGCGCGACGACCCGGTTGCCGGGCCCACCCCTACCCCCAGCCCGACGCCCAACGCCACGCCCACCCCCACGCCCGGCGTTCCGTCCAACGACAACTTCGCCGGGGCGAGCGCGCTGGGCGTGCCAGGCTCGGCCAGCGGCAGCACGCAGTGGGCGACCATGGAAGCGGGCGAGCTGAGCCCGAGCTGTGCGTCCATCAGCAGGACGGTCTGGTACCGACTGGCGCCCGGGAGCAACGGGGTGCTCCGCGCGACCACGGCAGGCAGCGGCTTCGACACCGTCCTGGCCCTGTACAGCGGCTCGTCGCTGGCGACCCTGATCCAGTTGGCCTGCGACGACGACTCGGGCCCTGGCCTGACCTCGAGCCTGAGCCTGGCCGTCACCGCCGGGCAGACCTACTATCTCCAGCTCGGCGGCTACGCCGGAGCCGGCGGGAGCTTTGCCCTGCAAGCAGGGCTCGAGCTGCCGCCGTCGAACGATAGCTTCGCCTCGGCCAGCGTGCTGAGCGTGCCGGGCTCGGCCAGCGGCAGCACGCTGTTGGCGACCCTGGAAGCCGGGGAGCCCAGCCCTGCCTGCGGACCGATCGGCAAGACGGTCTGGTACAGGCTGGTCCCCGAGGCGACCGGCACGCTGAGCGCGAGCACCGCGGGCAGTGGGTTCGATACCCTCCTGGCCCTGTACAGCGGCTCGTCGCTGGCGACCTTGACCCAGCTCGCCTGCGACGACGAGTCTGGGGGCGGGGGTACCTCGCGCCTGAGCGGGGCGGTCAGGGCCGGGCAGACCTACTATCTCCAGCTCGGCGGCTACTACAGTGAGGCCGGGAGCTTCGTACTGAACGCCTGGCTTGACCCTCCACCGTCGAATGACAGCTTCGCCTCGGCCAGCACGCTCAGCGTGCCCGGGACGGCCAGCGGCGGGACGCTCGGGGCGTTCACGGAGGACGGGGAGCCCACTCCCTCCTGTGCGTCGATCGGCAAGACGGTGTGGTATCGCCTGACCCCTGGAACCTCCGGGGTCCTGACCGCCAGCACGGCGGGCAGCAGCTTCGACACCGTGCTGGCCGTCTACAGCGGCGCGTCGCTGGCCACGCTCGGCCAGCTCGCCTGCGACGATCAGTCCGGCCCGGGCGACACCTCGCGCCTCACCCTGGCGGTCACGGCCGGGCAGACCTACTCTCTGCAGCTCGGCGGCTAC
Organism: Chloroflexota bacterium; assembly: GCA_016210245.1. GTDB lineage: Bacteria > Chloroflexota > UBA6077 > UBA6077 > JACQUR01 > JACQUR01. Next base: position 2,182 of record JACQUR010000259.1, on the reverse strand, counting down.
CAGGGCGACGGCGGGAGCTTCGAGCTGTCCGTGTCGCTCGACCCACCGACGACGAACGACACCTTCGCCGCCGCGAGCGCGCTGAGCGTGCCCGGCTCGGCCAGCGGCACCACGCGGTTGGCAACCACGGAGGCCGGGGAGCCTAACCCGAGCTGCGGCTATCAGGTGGGGAAGACCGTATGGTACCGGCTGGTGCCCGGAGCATCAGGCATCCTGGCCGCGAGCACCCTGGGCAGCGACTTCGACACCGTCCTGGCGGTGTACAGCGGCTCGTCGCTGGCCAGCCTGAGCGAGCTGGCCTGCGACGACGAGTCGGGTGGCAGCGGCACCTCGCGCCTCACCCTGGCCGTGGCGGCCGGCCAGACCTACTATCTGCAGCTCGGCGGCTGGTACGGCGCCAGCGGGAGCTTCACCCTGGGCGTGTCGCTGGAGGCCACGCCCGCCAACGACCCCTTCGCCGCGGCCAGCGCGCTCGACGTGCCGGGCTCGGCCAGCGGCACGAGCGTGGCGGCGACGACGGAGGCCGGCGAGGCCAGCCCGAGCTGCGCGCCCATCGGCAAGACGGTGTGGTACCGGCTGGTCCCCGGAACGTCCGGCACGCTGGTCGCGAGCACCGCTGGCAGTGGCTTCGACACGGTGCTGGCCCTCTACAGCGGCACGTCGCTGGCGAGCTCGAGCGAGCTGGCCTGCAACGACGACGAAGCCCTCTACACCCCGACCTCGCGCCTGAGCGTGGCCGCCAGCGCCGGCCAGACCTACTACCTCCAGCTCGGCGGCCACTACGGCGCTGGCGGGAGCTTCACGGTCCAGGTCTCGCTCGGCGGCACGCCGGCGCCCACCCCCACCCTGACGCCCACGCCGACCGCCAGGCCAACCGACACTCCGATTGCGACGGCAACGAGCACGCCATCCCCTACCGCAACGATAACGGTTACCCCGTCGGCCACGCCAGTATCGTGCGCGACCATCACCGCCGGCGCCGGGGTCTGCATCCAGCCGACCGCTGTCGCGGTCGCCCCGAGCGGCACGGTCACCGTGGCCCTCCAGGCCACCCTGCCTGGCGGCACGAGCTTGGGCGCCTGGACCGTGGACGTGAGCTATGACCAGCCGGTGGTTAGCATCGCCGCCTGCACTTCCAGCGTGGGGTCGTTATGCAACACATCATTTGCCACGAGCACGGTGCGGGTCGTCGGCTCCTCGCTGACCGGGCTGACCGGAACCCAGGTCCTGGCCAGCCTGACCTTCCAGGCCGTCGGGACCCGGGGCACCTCCAGCCCGCTCACGGTCACAGTCGCCGACTTCGCAGATACTGCGGCGAACCAAGTGTCGACGCTGGTCATGCATGGGACGGTCATCGTCGCCCGAGAGCCCACTGTTACTTTCCTGAGCCCGAGCTTCGGCCCGGGCAGGGGCGGGACGCTGATCACCATCAGTGGGGCGAACTTCCAGAGTGGTGCGGCGGCAACCTTGGATGGGCGGGCAGCGACCGAGGCCACATTCGTGAGCGGCACAAGTCTGACTGCCCGGACGCCCGCCCACACCCGGGCGCTGGGCGACGTGAACGGCAGTGGCAGCGTGACGAGCCTGGATGCCCTATGCATCCTGCGCGCGGTCGCTGCGCTGCCGGCTACCACCGCTTGTCCGGATGATAAGCTGACCTCAGCGGTAGATGTGGTGGTCACCAACCCGGACGGCCAGAGCGGCTCACTTCCGGCCGGCTTCACCTACCGCCACGCAGATGTGAATGGCAATGGCAGCATCACCAGTGTGGACTCCCTCTGCACCCTCCGCATGGTGGCCGCACTGCCCGCCACCACCAACTGCCCGTCCCCCCCGGCGAGCCCGCCGCCCACGGCCATCTCGACGGCCACGCCGCTGCCCACTCCCACGCTCATGCCCCCGGCCACGCCCCTGCCGACCCCAACACCCGTTCCCACTGCCACGCCCATCCCGCCTGGGCCGACGGCCGCGCCAACGGCCACCTTCACCCCAGCGGCGCCGCCGGGCACGTCGGCGAGGGGGCCTATCGCGGATCCTCTGGGCCGCTGGGTGGAGGCCCTGGCGGCGCTCCTCGGCGCGTAAGCCCTCCAGGGGCCAGGGCTCTGTTACCCGTGAAGTGAGGGGTGGTATCCGAGCCGCGACCGTGAGGGAGCGCGGACCCCGGGGTCCGCGCTCCCTCACG
>JACQUR010000258.1 GCA_016210245.1 Chloroflexota bacterium | reverse complement strand
GGTGAGCGTGCGTGCGACATGGCGGCTGCCAGGGTCGGAACTGGCACCCTTGCCTGGCAGTGAGGACAGCGAAGAGTGATGACCAACTGGACGAGCAGGTCGCGGCATACCGGGACGAGACTGGCCATAGGGGGGAAAAGCCAGCGGAAATCCGCTGGCCGTCTCGATCTGGGCTTCGGTGACCGGTGTGGCCGTGACGGGCACCTTGCTGGGCATCGGCCGGGTGAGGCTGGCCCTCTCGACCTGGGCCTCGGTGACGGCCTCCACCAGAGCGCAACACCACATCCGCTGGCAACGCCTCGGTCAGTTCCTTGGCCGTGTGCCTGGGCGCTACCTGGACCGGGTGCGGGTGCTTCCGAGGTCGGCCCGCCCGGCCACCAGACGCTTGCTGCTCCCTTCCGTCATTTGGTTTCCGCCCCGGCCGCTTGGTGGGCGGGATGGGACGCTGCGCCGCCTCGGCCACCTCGGCGGGCAGCCGCACCCCAAAGACTTTGCTCACCTGGACGACCTAGGGCTCCTGCCGTGCCTCCAAGCCCTTCAAGAAGTCAGGCACCTCACCGTACCCGGCCTCCGCGGTGCTCACCCGGTGGCCGACCCCCGCCCGCCGCGCCTGGTCCAGCAACCCCAGCGCCAGGGCCGGCTTGGTCGCACAGGCGACCTCGGCAGGAACCCGCGCCGCCCCGCAGCGCTCCGGGTCCTGCGTCCACGACTCCGGCAGATACAGCCGTGTGCCAAGGGGCCAGTGCCAGCGCGGCTCCGCGTAATGGGCGGTGACCACCACCTGGCAGTTGGCCGTCTTGCCCAGTTCCCCAAATATCACGCCAAAGTAGTGTTATGAATGGGTATGAATCAAGCCCACTGACAAAGGATGGAATACGCATACAAGCGCCATATCCAAGTAGCATACAGACACCTGCCCCACCGGGTGAGGCGCGGGGCCTCCGCAAAGCCTGGCCAACGCGAAGAACCACCCGGGGCTGCTGTCACAGCCGCGGGTCGACCGGCTCGCTCTCCAGCGCCAGGACGGCGAACACGCACTCGTGGACGCGGTAGAGCGGCTCCTGGCGGACGAAGCGCTCCAGCGCCTCCACCCCTAGCGCGAACTCCCGCAGCGCCAGCGCCCGCTTGGTGGCCAGGCTGCGCTGCCGCAGTTGCTCCAGGTGCTCGGGCGCGGTGTACTCCGGACCGTAGATGATCCGCAGGTACTCTCGCCCGCGGCACTTCACCGCCGGCTGGGCCAGCCGGCGCCGCCCCTGGGCGACGAACGGCAGCGGCTTGGCCACCATCCCCTCGCCGCCGCGCTCGGTCAGCGCCTCCCACCAGCGGACCGCCTCGTCCTGGCTGGCCGTATCGGTGACGTCCACCACTCGGCAAGGCGTGGCCAGCAGCAGCGCCTCGTCCGCGCGGCACAGCCGGGCCAGCGTCTCCATGTGCCACCAGTGATCCTTGCCCACGTGGGCTGCGCCCTCGCTGGCCAGCAGGTGGAACGGCGCGAGCCTCAGATCGGCCACCGAGTGGACCGGCCAGCAGTAGCGCCCATAGGCCTCCACGTACCGCTCTGCCATCGCCGCCCGCCCCTGGAACCGTTCGAGCAGCGCCCCGACCTCCTGGCCGCGCGCCACTGCCTGAGCCAGGCTGGCCACCGCCTCCGGGAGCGCCGCCCGCGAGGCCGCTCCGGCTGCCGCATACTGGTGGCGCAGCAGCTCCTGGGCCTTGGCCGACCACGGCAGCAGCTCGCAATCGAGGCAGACCCAGTCGGTGCGCAGCTCCTCCCACAGCCCCGAGGCCTCCAGCGCCGCCCGCACACGCCCCAGCACCTCCGCCTCCAGCGCCGGGGCGTCGAAGAACCGCCGCCCGGTGCGGGTGTAGCAGGCGCCGAGCGTGGCTTCGCCCACGTCGAAGCGCCGCCGCGCCACCGCTTCATCGCGGCACACGATCAGCACCGCCCGCGAGCCCATGTGCTTCTCCTCGCACACCACCTGCGGCACGCCCTCGTGGCGGTAGTAGGCGAAGGCCTCGGCCGGGTGCTCCAGCAGCCCGGGCGCCTGGCTGGTCTCGGTGGGCGACATGGTGGGCGGCAGGTAGATGAGCCAGCGCGGGTCGAGGGCGAAGCGGCTCATCACCTCCAGCGCCGCGGCCGCCCGCTCCTCGCGGATGGTGACCGGGCCGAGCAACCGTGTCTGGACCGCTCGCCCGCCCAGCACGTCCTGGATGTCCAGCAGGCCGTCCTGCCTCGGCTCGGCCGGCGGGGCCTGCTCCCCCTCTGGCAGGAACGGGCGCGCTGGCTGGTAGTAGGTCCGCGCGGCTGGCACCGACACCAGCTCCAGCTCCGGGTAGCGCAGCGCGCTCAGCTTGCCGCCGAACACGCAGCCGGTGTCGAGGTTGGTGGTGCGGTTGAGCCAGGCCGGCTCCGGGACCGGCGTGTGGCCGTAGACCACCATCGCCTGGCCACGATAGTCCCGCGCCCACGGGTAGCGCACCGGCAGCCCGAACTCGTCGGTTTCGCCGGTCGTCTCCCCGTACAGGGCGAACTCACGCACCGCCCTGGAGGCGCGCCCCTGCAGCCCCTCCTTCAGCCCGGCGTGGGCCACCACCAGCTTGCCGTCGTCCAGCACGTAGTGGCTCACCAGCCCGTCCAGGAACTTCGCCACCCGCGCCTGGAACTCGGTGGGCTCCTGCTCCAGTTGGGCCAGGGTCTCGGCCAGCCCGTGCGTCACCTGGACGTTGCGGCCCTTGAGCTTGCGCAGCAGCTTGCGCTCGTGGTTGCCCGGCACGCACAGCCCCACGCCGGCCGCCACCATGTCCATCGCCAGCCGCAGCACGCCGGGCGTGTTCGGCCCCCGGTCCACCAGGTCGCCCAGGAAGACCGCCTTGCGCCCCTCGGGCGGCAGCACCTGGTAGCGCCCGCCGGCTGGAACCCCGTCACCCTCCGGCTCCCAGCGCATCTCGTAGCCCAGGCGCTCCAGCAGCGCCACCAGTTCGTCGAAGCAGCCATGCACGTCACCGACGATGTCAAAGGGCCCGTGCTCCCAGGTGCGGTTGGTCCACAGCGGCTGGCGCTCCACCACCGCCGCCTCCACCTCTTCGGGCGACGAGAGCACGTAGAGGTAGCGGAAGCCCTCGCGCTCGAGGCTGGATAGCGACCGCCGCAGCTCCTGCCGCTGGCGCCGCACCACGTGCGGGCCGAAGTCGCGGTCCGGGCGCTGGCGGTTGCGCTCGTGGAGCAATCGCTCCGGCAGGTTGAAGACGATGGCCACCGGCAGGCAGTGATACTCGCGGGCCAGCGCCAGCAGCGGCTTGCGCGCCTCTGCCTGCACGTTGGTCGCGTCGACCACCACCAGCCGCCCGCGCGCCAGTCGCCTGGCGGCGATGAAGTGCAGCACCTCGAAGGCGTCCGAGGTGGCGCTCTGCTGGTTCTCGTCGTCGGAGACCAACCCTCGACAGAAGTCCGACGAGAGCACCTCCGTGGGCCGAAAGTGCTCGCGGGCAAAGGTCGACTTCCCGGCGCCGGAGGCGCCGATGAGGACGACCAGGGATAACTCTGGAATCACCAGCTTCGCCCGGTCATGCATGGGTGAACACTCCCATCTGCGTTGGCGATCCGAGGGCCGGATCCTCCGGCCCGACCGGCAGGAAGCGCACGGCGTAGCCGAAGCGCCGCGCCACCCGCGCGGCCCAGGCCTGGAACTCGGCCCGCGTCCACTCGAAGCGGTGGTCGCGGTGGCGGAAGGCGCCCGCGGATAGCCGCTCGAACCTGACGTTGTACTCCCGGTTCGGGGTGGTCAGGACCACTGTGTCGGGCCGGGCGAACTCGAACACCACCCGCTCGAAGGCGGCCAGCCTCGGCGGGTCCAGGTGCTCCACCACCTCCACCACCGTCGCCGCGTCGTAGCCCTCCAGCCGCCGGTCGCGGTAGGTGAGCGAGCCCTGAAACAGCCGCACCTGCTGCCGCCGCGCCTCCGGCAGCCGGTCCAGCCGCAGCCGCGAACGCGCCACCTCCAGGGCACGCGGCGACACCTCCATGCCCGCGACCACCTCGAAGCTGCTGTCCTCGAGCAGCGCCGCCAGCAGCCGCCCCTCGCCGCAGCCCAGGTCCACCACCCGCCGGGCGCCAGCGCTCTTGAGCACCGCCACCACTGTGCCCAGGCGCTGCTGGTTGAGCCCGAGCGGCGCCTCCACCGCGGCCTCCTCCTGGTGCTGGTGCGCCGCGGCCTCGTCCGGGTCCGGCTGGTCCTCCTCCAGCAGGGCGGCCAGGGCCTCCCGCGCCAGGTGGGGCCGGTAGCGCAGGTAGCGCCGCACGATCAGCTCGCGCTCCGGATGCCCCTGCAGCCACTCGCCCGCGTGGCGCACCAGCTTCTGGACCTCCTCCTCGTCCACCCAGTAGTGCTTCTCGTCGTCCAGCACGGGCACGAGCACGTACAGGTGCTGGAGCAGCTCGCTCAACCGACGGGTCGCCGCCAGCTCGACGGTGAAGTAGCGGCTCTGGCCCCAGTCCGGGAACCGCTCGTCCAGCGGATAGCCGCGGGCCGTGACCTGGTAGCCGAGCGGCGCGAGCAGTCTTCGCAGCAGCGCCTCGCCGCCCCGGCAGGGCAGCGCCGCCAGCCTGGCCTGCAACGGGATGGCCGTCTCGGCCAGCTCCGGGCGGTCCTTGCTCCGCCCGGCCAGGGCGGTGCCGTAGACCTGAGCGATGGCCACGCTCAGGAAGGATGAGGCTACGTACGGGCGGTCGTTGACGTACTGCTCCAGCGCCTGCCCCGGGCGGCCGCGCCAGTTGCGCACCAGCCCCACCGGGTCCACGTCCAGCAGCAGCGCGGCCGTGCAGCGCTCGATGCTGGCCTCCGGGTAGAACACGTGCGCCTGCCCGAAAGCCAGCTCGAACGACTGCACCCGCCCCGGGTGCTTGTAGAGCAGGTAGCCCAGGTCGGTGGCCGGTTGATGGGTGGTAGTAATCGTCAGCAGCATGCCTCACCTCCCTGACGAGCGTTCGCGGTGTGCTTGGTGGACAAAAGACAAAAGAAAAAGGGCCTTGCGGCCCTGTTGGATCACGTCGAATGGGTCTGGTCTCTAAGGGGAGCCGCCCGCCTCGGCCGCACAACAGGACAGCGCCAACCAGCGCTCCGTGGCCTGCTCGAACCAGCATCGAGCGATGGCCGCGGGCATGCCCTGGCTATTCGGCTGCGATGGGCAGGCGTTCAACACCAGGTCGTCCCCTTTCGGGTCCATGGCGAACGGACTCCGAGCACTCCGTACTGCACGTTTTATGCTAGCAGGTTCCAGGAGTGGGCGACAAAGGGCGAGACTGGGACGTCACTGGCATGCCTCCAAGTTAGTAGACTACAATCTAGTAGATTGTAGTCTACTGAACCTGAAGGTGATTCCCGTGGTCGGTCTGGTCGATCGCGAGCGCCAGCTCGCCAAACTGCGCGAGCTGTGGGCGCAGCCGCGCCCCGCCCTCGCGCTGATCTACGGGCGCCGTCGGATTGGCAAGACCTTCCTCTTGCAGCACGTCCTGCGCCAGGGCCGGGGTGTCTACTTCCTCGCCGCCGAATCCTCTGCGACGGAGAATCTCGAGGAGTTGCTCGACCAGGTGCGCCGAGCGTTCCCACAGCGCCAGGATGCCACGCTGGCGAACTACCCGAGCTGGCGGGTGGCGCTCCGCCTGCTGTGTGAGCTCGCCGCGCAAGAGCCAGTGTTCGTCGTCTTCGATGAGTTCAGCTATCTCTGCCATGTCGAGCCAGCCATCCCCTCCCTCATCCAGGCCGTGTGGGACCAGGACGCGCCGGGAACGCGGCTCAAGCTGGTGCTCTGCGGCTCCGAGATCGGCATGCTGGCCAGCCTGGATGGCTACGGCGGACCGCTCCATGGCCGCTTCGACTGGGTCGAACGCTACCAGCCGCTGGATTACTACGATGCTGCGCGGTTCCTGGTCGCCGATGCGCCCCCAGGCCGGGCCTACACCCCGCGTGACCTCCTGCTGGCCTACGGCCTGTTCGGCGGCAGCGGTCGCTACCTCGCGGCCATCGATCCCGGCCAGGCCCTGGGCGCGAACGTCGCGCGCCTGCTGCTGGACCCGATGGGCGTCTTCCACGGCGAGGGGGGAAACCTCATCCGACAGGAGCGAGACATTCGCGACGCTGCGAGCTACAACGCCGTGCTGGGCGCGATCGCGGGTGGAGCGACGGAATGGGGCGAGATCGGCAATCAGTCCCACGTCGCAAAGCACGTCATGGCGAGTTGCCTCGAGCGGCTGCAGCAACTGGGGTGGGTAGTACACGAGAAGCCGTTCGAGGAGCCGGACCGCCGCGGCATCTACCGGCTCGAGGACAACTTTCTGAAGTCCTGGTACCGCTTCGTCTTCAAGCTCCGCAGCGCGCTGCAGCTGGCTGAGCCCGAGGCGGCGTGGGCCGAACTGGTGGAGCCAGACCTTGGCGACTACATGGGGCGGCACGTCTTCGAGGGCGTCTGCGCGCAGCATCTCAGGCGCTTCGGCCGATCCTATGGCCTGCCGCTGGTCATGGACCTCGGGCGCTGGTGGAGCCGGCGTGGCGACATCGAGCTGGACCTGGTCGCTCGGCTCTCGGACGATCGCTACCTGTTCGGGGAGTGCAAGTGGTCGCGTTCGCCGATCGACGTGGACGTGCTGGTCGAGCTGAAGCGCAAGGTGGCGGCCAGCCCCCACGGTCGCTGGCAGGCGGCGCCTCGCGCTCTGCTGTTCTCCGCGGCCGGCTTCAAGCCTCGGCTGAGGGAACTGGCGGACGAGGAGGGAGCCGTGTTGGTAGGGCCGAGGGAGTTGCTGCGCGACCTGCCCGTTGGCGCCTGACTGCGCGCCGCGGGCCTGCCTTGTCTGGCTCACCCTTCGTCCAGCCCGTCAGGCCCATCCCGCGCCGCGGAACAGCCGCCGACTCCACGAAGCCGCGGCGTTCGCAGTCGCTCGCCTCAGGGGCAACAGCGGCAGCCCCGGTCCTTGACAAGCCTGGTCGGCGCCCGTACGATGGGGCAGTCCCGCACCTGGAACGCGCGGTTTCGCAGGCGTCGTGGGATGGGACCAATTCGGCGAGCTTTCGTGGGGGAAGCTGGGATGCGTGAAGCTGCTGGGCTGGGGAGCCCACGCAAGCGCTCGGTGTCGATTTTCAACCTCGGGGCGATGGTGACCGGGGACCTGGCCCATCCGCTTGCAGACGCCGACTCGCTCTACATCGAGGATGGCGTGATCCGGGAGCTGGGGACCGGGCGGGTGTCGGCGGAAGTGGAGATCGATGCCCGCGGGCTGACCCTCGTGCCCGGGCTGGTCGACGGACACACCCATCCCACCTTCGGCGACTTCAGCCCGACGCAGAACTCGGTCGGCTGGACGCAGGCCTACCTGCACGGGGGCACAACGACCATCGTCTCCGCCGGCGAGCTGCACCTGCCGGGCCTCCCGCTGGACAAGCCCGACCCCAAGTTGTGGCGGTACCTGGCCGTGCTGGCGCGCCGTTGCACCGCCGACTACCGCCCGGGCGGCCTGAAGATCGTGGCCGGCACGATGTGCCTGATGCCGGGCATGGTCGAGGCCGACTTCGACGAGCTGGCGGCCGAGGGCAGTCGGGTGGTGAAGTTCATCTTCTACCCGTACGGCGAGCGGCCCGAGGAGGCGCAGGCCTACGTGGACTGGGCCAAGAAGCGCGGCCTGGTAGTGAAGATCCACTCCGGCGGCGTGTCCCGCTCGGGCCTCAGCCGCCCGGCCGGCGCGGCGGTCATCACCACGCTCCGCCCCGATGTCGTCGGCCACGCCTCCGGGGGGCCGATCCCGATGCCGCTGGAGGAGCTGGATGAGGTGGTCGAGCGGACCGACGCCTTCCTGGAGGTCGCCTACGCTGGCAACCCGCGCTGGACGGTCCACCTGGTTCAGAAGGTCCGCGAGCGCAACGAGCTCCACCGCCTGACGGTGGGCACCGACACGCCCTCCGGCACGGGCACGACCCCGCGCGGCATGCTGCGCACGATCGCGCTGATGGCCTCACTGGGCGGGGTTTCGGCGCCCGAGGCGCTTTGCCTGGCGAGCGGCAACACGGCCCGGGCGCACGGCCTGCAGACCGGCTTCATCCGCCCGGGCTCCCCGGCCGACCTGCTGCTGATCGGGCGGATCGTGGGCGCCAACGGGCGGGATGTCCTGGAGGCGCTCTCGGTGGGCGATCTGCCCGGCATCTCGGCCATCCTGGTCGACGGCCAGGTGCTGGTGGCCCCGCGCAGCCAGCAGATGCCGCCGCCCGAGCGGCTGGCGGTGGTCACGACGAGTTGACAGTCGACAGTTGACAGTCGACCGTTGACAGAGGCCCTGGCGGACTGTCAACTGTTGACTGTCAACGGTCGACTCACGACAGACAAGGGAGCGCTGTAGCAATGGTCACGTTCGGGCTCGGACTGTTTCCCACCGAACCGCCGCGCAAGATGGTAGCGCTGGCGAAGCTGGCCGAGGACCTCGGCTTCGCCTGCGCCTACATCGGCGACTCGCAGATGATCTGGCGCGAAGCCTACGTCATCCTCGGGGCTGCCGCGCAGGCAACCTCGCGCATCACGCTGGCGAGCGGCGTGACCAACCCCATCACCCGCGATCCATCCGTGCTGGCCGCTGCCTGGGACACGCTGCACGAACTGACGGGCGGCCGGACTTTGTTCGGGATCGGCATGGGCGATTCGTCGCTGGAGACGCTGGGCAAGAAGCCGGCGACGCTGGCCAGGCTGGAACAGTCGATCCTCATTGTCCGCGACCTGATCGCCGGCCAGACGGTCACGCATCCCGACTCGCAGGCGCCGGTCCACATCACCTACGCCCGGCGGGGGACACGGGTGCCGATCTACATCGGCGTCAGCAGCCCGAAGATCCACCGCCTGGCGGGCAAGGTAGCCGATGGCGCGATCGTCCTGGTCGGCATCGACAAACCGTACCTGGAGGCGTCGCGGCGCGAGCTGGAGGCCGGTGCGGCCCAGGCAGGCCGCAACCTGCGGGCTGAGGGCTTCCGTGTGGTGTGCTGGGTGCCGTGCTCGATCCAGGAGGACGGCAAGGCGGCGCGGTCGGCGGTCAAGGCGCACGTGGCGCGCATCCTGAAGCGCCCGCTGCCGTTCGAGCTGGACGCGGCCACCAGGGAGATCGTGCGGCGGATCTACGAGCACTACGAGTACTACGAGCACATGGTGGCCGGCACGGCCCATGGCGAGTTGGTGACGGACGAGCTGGTTGAGAAGTTCGCCATTGCCGGCACCCCCGCCGAGGCGCACCAGCAATTCCAGCGGCTGGCGGCGACGGGCCTGGTAGACGAGATCGCCATCATTCCCCACACCCAGGACCCGGTGGACCGCGAGCGGATCATCCGCACGGTGGGGGAGATGATCGCGTCGGTATCTGGCGCCTAGACCTTTGTGACCTACGACCTGGTGGGACAGGGTGGGCCAGGCGGCTCACCTGGCCCACCCTGTCCCACCAGGCGTTACCACCGGCTGCACAGGCAGAAGAATTGCGTGAACTCTTTGCAAGGGGATACATTGACGCCCGGACCATCGCTCGAATAGTTCTTCCAGCAGAGAAGTTTGCCGAAATGGTTGACACTTTTCAGATACTCATCACAGACTTGCGCGCGAGAGGCCAGGTACCAAAGCAAAAGGAGAAGCCAGATGGTGCTTGACATGAGGATCTCAAGCGTCGCTTCTGCGAGCACGGCTCCTTTTCAGTCATTCATCTACTCGCGGGCTGCAACACGCGTCCCGAGTGCAGAATTGATCAACCTGGCTCTTCCCTGGTGGGCTGCTGTCCTGGAGCCCGACGAACGAGAGGAGATGGCCCACGAGCTACGCGCTGCAGACAGCGATTCCGAATTCCGAGAACTGATGGAAGACTGGCGCGCTACTGCCGAGGCGCGGGCCAACCGGGGGCTGATGGAGCAACTCGCACGAACCGACAGGATCTACATTCCCTGGTCGTGAGCGCTTGGCGCAATACAACGTCCAAATCGAGAAGGGTATGTGGGAGCGATTTGCTCGGACCGCCCCACCCGGGGTGGTGCGGGAGGCTGAACGGGTACGTGATGGCTTCCTGGCGATATCACCAGAGGACCGGTTGGCGTCGGGCGGAAAGCTGAAGAAACTGAAGGGCAGACAGGCAGGACTACCTGGGCTCGTGTGGCCAGGATCAGGCGCCGGGCATCAGCGATCCCGCTTGCGGGCCGGGCGGAGGCTCGCCTGCACCTCCTCTCAGTTCACCACCTCGCCGCGGGCGATCTCCTCCTCAGCCTCGCAGATCGCTGCCGCCTCGTCATCTGTGAGCGGTTCGTCGTCCAGCGGGGCCGCCATGAACGCCCGGAGCACGGGGTCGCTGCCGACGTTGCGCAGGTACTCCAGGAACCGCTCCGCAGCGTGCAGTTCGCCATCCGGCAACTCGTCAACCAGGCGGTGCAGCCGCTCCTTGATCATCACCGGGTCCGCCTCCTCAGCAAGTCACCAGCTAGCATAGCGCGTCGCGTCAATTGGCGTTCAACTCCAGGGATGGGGTGGGCCTGAACCCCGATTCTCCCGGGGATCCGTCGGCGGGTATCTCCTGGGACCGACACATCTATTGAGCTTTACGAAAGTTGGTCAACAGCGAAACCGGTGTGACGGTAGAAGCTGTGCAACACGTCCCATCGGCGGCCGAGCCGAACAAGGCTGCACCGGACCTACCGAGCGTCACCGGATTCAGACAAGAACGAGACCTGGGTGGTGGAAGGTGTTCAACAGTTCGATCGGCGTCCGAGACCGCCAAGTGGTGGACCTGCCGCCGACCGGCTGGAAGCGGTCCAATGGGCCAACGAGCGATGCATACTGCACGAGCCACAAGACGATCGCCGCTTCCCCCGGCGAAATCGACCGATTCTCGCGCACTGTCTTGGTCAGTCGCCTCTCCTTGCAGCCTAACAGCCCAGATCAGCGGCGGCGCCGCATAGCTCCCGGCGGCGCCGTCCGCCGCATCCAGTTTCCGGGTCCCTCATCTCATCACTCCCTCAGCCATGGAGGAGCCTTGGGCTGGGTGTTCTCATCGAGAAAGGCAGCTTTCGCGGACTCAGGTAAGGACCTGCCGTGGCCCGGAACGAAAAGTGCCCGATACTCGACCTCATCTCGGTAGACGACGGGGTGCAGCAAGAAGACGCCTGACACATTGGCACAGCGCGCGCAGTCGAGCTCACGCGCGAGGAGCCCACAGACGTAGTCCCTCGGAAGATCGAGGGGCGAAACGAACAGGTCGTCGACCACGACCACTACATTCACGCGCGCTGGGCTGAGTTTGGGGAGCGCTTTCCGAACGACGTAGACGACCCTCTCGACCGGACCAATGGCGCGACTCTCGGCGTTGATGTACTTCGGATGCTCCTTACGTTTCGCCCTAGTCTCCTCGGCTAGCTCGCCCTCCCAACGCGGACTCTTCACCTCCAGGAAGAGGGGCTCGGTGTCACGCTAGACAACCTCGATATCGCCCGGGATGCCGGGCACCTCCTCTGGTTCCCACCCCAAGATGCGGAAGCCATTTCGATGGAAGTAGAAGGCCGCTCGTGCCTCCGCCAATGCACCATCGCGCTCCCGGGCATAGAGACGGCTCCGGAATCGTTCAAACTGTCCCTGTGCCTCAAGGAACGCGAGGATTCTCTCAAGTTCGTCGGCCCACGGTTGATGTGCCGGGAACTCGTCCTTCGCGCGCCACACGGCTTGGTCGAGGATGACTTGGGTCAAGCGACCCAGTGCAACCTTCTCTGGAGGATCGAAAAGAACTGGGAGATGCTCGTCAGACAAGTGCGCTTGCCGAAAGTCCACATCTGAACCGACGACAGTCGCGTAGCGACTGCAGATCTCGGGGTTGGGATCGATGAGGATAAAGTGATCAGATCGCTCACCTTGCTGACGGCGCTTCTCTGTACGGGTCATCCAGCCAATCCTCAGCAGCCCGCGGGCTTCAAGATCGTCGGCCGGAATTGAGTATCCGATGAAAGCAACCGACTCACCATGGACCATGGCGTCTAGCGCCTCGTGCCACAGCCCGCGAAAGAACGGATCGGCCAGTGCCCGCTTCGCTGCGACGGGCGGGATGATGAGTGGCGGCTCGTGAAGCACATCCCACACGTCGTAGTAACCGAAATCGAGCGTCCGGACGATCTGCCCAGACAGGCGCGTCACAGATTCGGGCTGCGCCAGGTCTCGCCCGTCAGGAATCCCTATCCAGTTGAGGCTGCCGTGCAGCTTGAGGAGCGCCACGGCGCTCGAGGTCCGTCCAAGAAAACTGACCTGTCTTGATTGGGCCTGAAGCGACCACTCGATGAGGTTGTCCCAATTAAACGTGATCACAACGTCGCCGTACTCAAGTCGCGATACGAAGTCGTGAAGAAGCGTGGACCTCGCTGCTTCGCGGGATTCGGCGGCCAGATAGTCGGTTAGGAGTCTGAGTGCCGAGCGACGTACGGTCTCCCAGTAACCTTCATCGTAGCACGGAGGATCCTGGGCGGCTGAAACGAGGCCGAGAAACTCCTCAAAGGGCGGGTAGTGTGGTGGGGCAGACGTGCGCGTGAAGTGCGGGTACAGCAGGTCGAGAGCCTGCAGAACATGCTCTTTGTCAGATTCGCCAGGTCGTTCCCTAGATGCCATCAGTCCGGCGAACAGCCCGCGGAGTGTGGGAAGGCCAAAGCTTGCAGAGAAGCCGCTTCCCAGAACAAAGACTCGTCGTCCCGTCACCATCGGCTCCTTGTTCCAGTGCAGCCGAACGCCTGCAGCGGCAGCCGCGGCGCGCGCCATTCTCGGCGCGTCGCCTGCATGCGGTTGTTAGGCGCTACGCATCGCCACCAAACACTCCAGCTCGTACTGGTAGTCGTCCGACTGCCGTAGTATCCACAGCGCATCGCATCCCCCAAACACCGCTGCCATGTCCCCTGGGATGCCCGGATATCGCGACCGCTGCTTCTTGAGAAACTCTTCCCACTTTGGGTCTTGCCCGAGGAACCGCGGATTGGCCCAGTCAATCCAAGTGTGCTTCAACCGGACATGAAACCGCCACCACGTGGCCTCGGCCACAGCAACAACAGCGATGCGCCGACCGGCCGCTCGCGCAAGTTGTCTCGCCGCCTCGTAAGCTCGGAAGATGAGGTAGTTCACGCCCGAATACGGAGACACAGATGCTGCAACGGAACCGCCCGCCAGGCTCTTCAGGATCATTCCAAAGTCTTCGTCCTCGGTTCCGATGAGCTTCACCTCGAAGGCCGTGACCGGACCAGCTTCCATTCGAGCTTCAATGTCTGGTCCTGCCCGAAGGGCTTCAAGGCCAGTGACCAACCAACCCTGCCCCTCCAGCCACTCTGCGCACTGCAGCTCTGCCAGACGACTCAGGAAGATCCTGGACTTCTGATGACGTTCGGATGCATCAGAATGGAGCATCCAACGTTCTCGAAGATCCATCAGATACTGCTGCCGCACGTCCCGTCGAACAGACTCACCACCGATGAGGTACCGATGAACCGGTGACGTAAGTCGGTCGAGATGACCGCGCTGCAAGGCAAGCAGCAAGACAGACCGGTGGAGCGCAACGTTGTCTGGTTCGCGGTGCCACTTCTGGAAGTCTGGCCATATCTTGTCCGTGAGAAACACTCCCCGAATCGCAGGGCATTCTGACCTGAGTACTGCGAGGATCTCCAAGGCAGCCTCCGGGTCAGCAGCGCGAGGCGCCATGCAACTACACGGTTCGGTGTTGGTCTCCATGTCCCGCCGCATACACGTACTCAGGAATTGTAGCGCGGTCTTTGAGCTACTGCTTGTTCGCGGTTCCGGCGAACGAGAAGGCATACTCTTCGGCAGGAACTACGACTGCCAGTAGCGTGTCATCGCGTTCGATCAGGCGGGGCGTCTTGTCGGCAGATACTTCTTCCACGACGCGCCGGAGGTCGGTGTCAGCTTCCAGCGCCACGCGCTTGGGTTTCCTTGTCACTCGACACACCTCCCACCGAAACCGTGCGCACCTATTATCGCATACGACGATGCCCACTTCCTTGTCGCTCACAGAGCGAGGAGCGTCATGCCGCACTCCACTCATGGAGGCAGGGTGTCCGCCAACACGTTGGGGCTACTGCTCAGGACGAGGCAGGCTCCTCAGGCTGTCGAGATGGCGCAGGAACAACTCCGCCACGGCAGCGCCATCCTGCCGGTGGCGGGCAACAAGGTCAGGGCGACCGGGATCGGCGAGGAAGCGAGCGTAGCTCGCAGGACCGTCCTTTCGGGCTCCCGGCACGCGCCCGTCCGTGGCGAAGCGCGTCCGTAGGATCTCCACGGCTCGAGTGAGGAGTGGCTCAGCGGGCCATCGGCCATGCGCCTGGGCGAACGCTTTGGCGATATCTGCCGGGCCATTGCCGTAGTACATCAGGCTATACACAAGATCGTAGGCATCCTTCTCCTCGAAGCGGTCCTCGTACGCCAGCGCTTTGAGGACGACGAAGGGGACGATGCCAGCGACGCGCACCGTCTCCGTGGCGATGCCACGCTCGTCGAGCAACGGTGCCGTCAGTTCGACCTCAACGTAGTCCTCCACGGCGAGGTGCGCCCCGGGGATCTTCAGCGCTGACAGCCGCCGCTCGCCGGGGAGCTCCGCCACCTGGCCTCCTTCCTCCATTGGCGCGTCGCACAGCAGGTCGACCACGACGGTGACCTCGCCACCGACCGGCTTCCGCCACGAGAAGTGCTGTGCCTGCCCCTCCTCGTTGGTGCCGCGGATGAACCCCAGCGCCTTCAGGTTTTGCTCCAGACGACGGTACGCCTCGACCTGGCCGAGAACCTGGAGGTCCAGGATCAAGTCGACGTCAGTGGTGCCTGCGTGAGGCGGCGGGGATGGGGTGTCAGGTGGCCGGGCCAGCAGGTAGCGGGGCACCAGCCCACCCGCAAGGTAGACCGCTTGCTTCCACGGCCCGAGCCCTCGGAGGAGTGTGACCAGCGTCCGCTCGCACAGCTCGGCATGCAATGCCGTGTAGCCGCCCTGGTGTTTCGGCTTCATCGGGTTCAGTAGCCCAGCCGCTCAGCCCGGAGGTGACGGGCCTGCTCTTTGCCTCGCTGTGGCCAAGCCCAGAGGTCGAGGTACAGTTGCACGTCGCTCGCCACCCAGGAGCCGCCAAGGCGACGACGGAAGAGCAGAGGCCACCGTTCGTGGGTTGCCAGGAAGGTGATCGTCTCACCCTCGTCCACCCTGCGGAGATCGGCCAGTTCGGCAACATGATCGGGTTCCGCCGAGGCCGGGACAAGCAAGCTGAGGCGCGGTACCTGCGTCGAGAATGGCGCGACGAGCTGAGCGCCGGAAGCCAGCGTCAAGGCGTATTCGATGCCCAACTGGTCGAGCGCACCGGTGGCGGAGCGCAGCAACTCAGCAGGCTGCTGCGTCCAACGGTGGAAGCGGTGCGGCGTGTACGTGGCCAGCGAATGCACCTCCGCCCAGGCATCGACCAGAGCGCCGGGATCCCGCACCACGCGCACGGCTTTCGGCCCCTTGCCCTGCTTCTCCGCCCAGAGTTGCTCCTCGAGAAAGGTGAAGACCTGGTGGACGGTGGACGGCGCGGCCTCGGCGCGCGTCGCGAGGTCCTGCACGTGCCACTGGCGTTTGGGCTCTAGCAGCAGGGCATGGACGACCTGGGCCGCGCTCCCACGGAAGATCGTGCGGAGCCGCCGCGGGCGGGGTGCTGGGGCGGGGCGGTCGATCCAGTAGAGCGCCCACGGCAGTTCCAGGTAGAGGCTGCCTCCTGCGTCCCAGTACCCGATACCCTGGCGCCTGAGGAGTTCACGACTCGTCGCAGAGAGCGCTGGCGCTGCGATCAGCGGCACGAGCAGCGCCGGGCCGCCCAGGTGGCGGATCGGGGCCAGTTGCCAGGCCGCCATCTGCACGTCGCGCGGGTAGCCGCTCGCCTTGACCTCAACTGCGATGGAGACTGGCGATCCTTTGACCTGGGCGTCGATCAGCAGGTCGATCTCCTTGCCATCGACCCGCGCAGCCTCCTTCGTGGAGACCACCTGAACACCAGGAAGCGCGGCGATGGCCGCGGTGACCTCGTCCTGGAGCGTCCGTGGACTATGCTTATTTGGAACAGTGACCATATTCGCTGTACAGCGAATATACCTCATGGAGCGAAGAAGTGCAAGGCAAGCTGGCTAGGCACACCACGAAGGGGGCGACAGTCAGCCACTCCGCCACCTGCCACGGCAGGTCGGCGCTCCCAGGCCGTTTGGCATTCATTCGCTGGCCAGTCGTCGGAGGATGCGGCGGATGTCCTCGCTCCTGGTCGCTTCCTGGTAGAAGTCGCGCGGAGACCGCACCGACGGGGGCACGGCCATGATGTCGGCGTACTCTTCGGCAGGGATGACCACTGCCAGTGGCTTGCCATCGCGTTCGATCAGTCGGGGCGTCTTGTCGGCGCACACTTCTTCCACGACGCGTCGGAGGTCGGTGTCACCTTCCAGCGCCACCCGCCTGGGTTCCCTTGTCACTCGACCACCTCCCGCCGAAACGATCCGCCCATATTATCGCACACGACGATGCCCATCTTCTTGTCGCCCAACAGGACCAGGATCGTCAGCCGCACTCGATCTACGGAGGCAGGGTGTCTGCCGACACGTTGGGTCTACTTCTTGATAGGACCCCGTGTCTCCGTGTCTCCGTGGTGAACCTCGTCTACGGGTTGGCCGCGCTTGCAGGCGACGATCACCTGGGCCGGGCGGTATAATTCTGGCCAAGCACCCAACGATCAGTGCTCTCGGCGTCCGGATCGGGTAGCTCTTAGCGGCAAGGTTCACCTGCGCTTCCGGCGGGAAAGATGGCGAAGCCCTCACCGGGTCGGTTGTCCAGGGCTGAAGCGCGAGCGTTCGTGGCACGCTGGCTCGCGGTGAATAGAGCGGAACGCGAGGAGTTGCGGGCCACCTCGATAGAGCAACGTCTGCGGCAGCTCGCAGCGCTGATGGCTTCCGCGGGCGACCTGCACTGGCCCGAAGCCCTGGCGGGAGAAGATGCCATGGCGAGAGAACGGTGGCTTCGACTCCGACGCGCCTACGGTGTCTGAGGCCGGTAGCCCACCGGCCGCGCGATCTGATCGACATCGAGGCCGTGCTAGACGCCCATCCGGAGATCGATGTACGTCGCGTGCGCCGCTGGGTCCGCGACTTCGCGTCCGCGCTGGAGATGCCCGAGATCCTGACGGACCTGGAGTCCCTCCTGAGTCGACGGCGCAAGCGGAAGCGCTAGGCCCATTGGCTCCCCCAATCCCCGCCCCAGCAAGGCACGTGCTACTATTGGTGTTCTGAGTCTGGCCCTGGTCCAGGGGACACAGGGAGAAGGAGCATCGAGGTGCTGACGGAGGTTGGGCGCAGGGGGCTGTTCTACGGGTGGGTGGTCATCGGCGCCGTGTTCATGGTGACGTTCTTCTCCGCGGGCACGCGCTACTCCTTCGCCGCGTTCTACGACACGCTGCTAGGAGAATTCGGCTGGAGCCGGTCCGCGCTGGCGGGCGCCGCGTCGCTCAACCTGGTCCTGGCGGGGCTGAGCCGCCCCATGCTGGGTGCGTTCGTCGACCGCTGGGGCAGCAAACCGGTGATGCTGCTGGGCCTGGGCGCGGCCGCGGTCGCCCTGGTGCTGCTCTCCTTCTCGTCCCACCTGTGGCAGTTCTACCTCCTGCTCAGCCTGATGTCCGTGGGCTATGGCGCCGCCTCGTCCTCCACCACCGTGCCCCTGGTCAGCCGCTGGTTCGTGCGGCGGCGGGCGACGGCCCAGTCCGTGGCCAGCGCCGGTTTCCCCCTGGGCGAGTTGCTCGTCGTGCCCATCGTCACCGCGGTGCTCATCTTCGCCGACTGGCGCACCGCCTACCGTCTGCTGGCCGGCTTCGTAGCGCTGGTGGTCATCCCGCTCGTGGTCGTGCTCGTGCGCGAAGACCCGGCCGAGGTCGGCCTGCACGCCGATGGCGAGCCGGTGACGCCGGGCGCTCCCGCGCCCGGGCTGGCGTCCGAGCCGGCGGTGACGCTGGCGCAGGCGGTGCGTACGCCCCTGTTCTGGCAGCTCGGCTTCGGGTTCTTCGCCTGCGGCTTCACCATGGCGTTCGCCAGCACCCACTTCATGGCTTTCGCCGACGATCTGGCTATCGAGAAGATGACCGCCTCGCTGGCGATGGGCCTGGTCGGGGGCGTGAGTATCCTGGGCACCATCGGCCTCGGCTACCTAGGCGACCGCTTCTCGGCCAAAGCGATGCTCTCCCTGGCCTACCTGTTCCGAGGCCTGGCCTACTTCGTCCTGTGGCAGACTCACGGCGCCGACGTGCTGTTCGTCGGGGCGCTGGTCCTGGGGCTCTCCTGGGGTGCCACCGTGCCCCTGACCGCGGCCTGCGTCACCACGGCCTATGGCCGCAAGGCGCTGGGGAGTATCTTCGGGACCATGTTCGCCGTGATGCCGGTCGGGTCCGGGCTCGGCGCGTTCCTGGCTGGCGTGGTCTTCGACGTGACCGGCCACTACAGCCCGGCGTTGCTGCTCGACGGGGCGCTGGGCCTGGCGGCCGCGGCCATCGTCTTCCTGGCACGCTCCCCGGAGCCGTTGCCCGAGCCGGCCAGGCCGGCAACTGTGCGGTGACGAGGGACGTGTACCGCGGAGCCACGGAGACACGGAGATTGCAGATTTGAGATTGCAGAGTGCAGATTGTTCACTCTGCACTCTGCAATCTCAAATCTGCAATCACTCTGCACTCTGCAATCTCAAATCCAGACTCTCTGTAGCTCCGTGGTACACGTCCTCTCGCCCTGGCTCTGGTTTAGACTCGTGCGCCAGCGTGCGAGTCGATGGCCAGTTCCGGCATTGGGCCCGGCGGCGGCTGGGTCAGGTCGAAGTCGTGGATCTCTTTGACCTGCTGCACGAACCAGCGGGTGAATTCGTCGTTCGACGCGGCGAAGCGCTGGAACGCGCCGACGGGGTCGTCTCCCTCCAGGGTCACGATGACCAGGTCCCCTTGCGGGGTGGACTGGAAGAAGGCCCGCTCCCGCACCCCCAGGTGCCGCCGGGAGGCCGCGTAGTCGGCGTGGCGCGGCCCGCGCAACTCATCTGCGAAGCGCCTCCACTGCGCGGTCTTGCCGGGCAGGATCGGCACGACAATCGCCATCAAGGCCATAGCAGGGTTCCTCCTGAGCACGAGTGCGGCTGGTGCAGCCGCCATGCTCAGTCTCCGCCAGGCCATTGCTCACTTGGTAGCTCACGGGGTGCTCATTCCTTGCCCAGTTCCGGAGCCTGGTCGCTGCTCAACTGGCGTTATGTGCCCTGAACGACGCTCGTGTCAAGCGTCCAGCAATGCGTCACTCCTCCAGCACCTCCTCCGGCGGCTCGGGCTCAGCCGGGACCTCTGGCTCGCTTGCCAGCGGAGCGGGCTGTGGCGCCAGGGTAGTCAGCGGCGTGGCCGCGGCGGCCGGGGCGAGGGAGCCAACCACCGTAGCGCCCTGGGCCTGTTCCCAGGCGGCGCGGGCGCTCGGGTCGAGCCGAATCGGGCCGGGCGCTGGCGCGGGCGGCAACTGGCCGCTGCCGGCGGGCAGGACCTGCACCGGGATGGTCGCCGCCAGGCCGTCGTAGTCGACCTGGAGCTGCAGGTCGGCGCTGGTGGCGTCGTGGAGGTTGAAGGTCGCCGCAAGGGTGCCGTCCCCCAGGGCCTGGCCACGCTCCAGGTGGAACTCCGGCGGGCGCCCCCCGCCTCTGGCCAGGCGGTACGACCAGCGCGCGCCGGTGAAGTGCGCCCCTTCCGCAGGCAGGCGATCGGCGTCCAGCAAGCGCGCCGCCACCGATTGCCAGCCCGCCCCGTCGGGGGGACCGACGGCCACCTGGGTCGCGGTGGGCTCGAGCGCGGCATGAGTGGTGAACGTCCAGTCGTAGGTGCGCTGGCCGAGGGCCCCGCAGGTGGCCGAGAAACTGGCGTGGTACGTGGTGGATGGCTGGAGCGGCCGCTGGGGGAAGAGCAGCACGAAGTCCACGGTGCGCGTGATCCCGCCGACCTCGAGCACCGTCCCGGGCGGCACCAGGTAGGTGGGCACGGGCCCGCTCGCGCTGCTCAAGCTCGCGCCCGCGCCCGTCGGCCGGCAGCCGAAGAAGTGCAGGCTGAGGGGGTAGCCGACGGTGGCATTGGGGTCGAGGTTGGGGATGGCCGCCAGCGGGTTCGGAATCTCGTGCCCGGGGAACACCAACCCAACGCCGAGCTGGCCGGGCGCTGGGAAGGCTACCACCCGGGGCTGGCCGCGCCAGGGCTGGAGCGCGGTCGCCAGGTCCAGGACCCAGTAGTTGCCCTCGCCGCCGGCCCCGAGCGCGGACAGGGCGGGAGCCAGCATCCAGTGGCGGTGCAGCGGCAGGTCCACCAGCCGGCGGACCGCCTCCTCGACCGTGGACGCGCCCTCGCTGATGTTGCTCCGCTGGGCGACGGTTGCGCCTTCAGGCGAGTAGCCGGGCAGGCCAGCTTGCTCGGTGTGGGCCAGGAGCCCGCTTGTGGCCGCGCTGTCCCTGTTGAGCGCCAGGTAGCGCGCGTGGAGGGGCGCGGCGCTCTGGGCGTCGACGACCACTGTGTCGAGGCCGGCCGCGGCGCGATAGCGGTTCAGCTCGTTGGCGGCAGCCTGGCCGACGCCCTCGGCCTGAGCAAACGCGGGCGTGGCCGCCGCCAGCAACAACAGGAACGCAGCCCAGTACGCGAACGGGCGAGTCACCGAATGCGTTCCCTCCTCCCTTGGGCGAGGGCCAGGGCGAGGGCCGTCCTGCAATCTACGACCTCCAGAGCTCGACCCCGCTGTCTGGTGCGCCATTGTACCGCCAATACCCTGAACGTTCACGGCTCGGCCTGCGGGACGGGGCAGACGGCAGCACACCCGGAACTTGCTCGATCCCCCAACTCCCAATCACGAGCCCCTGCCCCCCGACCTCCGAGCGAGGTACAATCCGGCGGCTTCCAGGAGGAGACATTCGCGTGGTGACTCGACCGGACGTCTCGGCGATCATCGTCAACTGGAACACCGCGGCCCTCCTGCTGCGCGCGCTGGACTCGCTGCTGGGGACTGGCGGCTGGCGGCTGACGGCTGGGAATGAAGGACGCGGGGTCCTTCGACAGACTCAGGATGAGCGAGGGACGCGGGGACGCGGAGAGGCTTGCCTGGAGGTCATCGTGGTCGACAACGGCTCGACCGATGGCAGCGGGGAGCTGGTGCGGGCGGCTTTCCCCCAGGTGCGCCTGGTGGCCAATACCCACAACCGGGGCTTCGCGGCCGGGGTCAACCAGGGGCTAGCGCTGGCCCGGGGCCGCTACCTGCTGCTGCTCAACTCCGACGCCCGCCTGGAGCCCGGCAGCCTGGCAGCCCTGGTCGCCTGCCTGGACAACCACCCACGGGTGGCGGTGGTCGGGCCGCGGCTCCTGAACCCGGATGGCACGAGCCAGTCCTCCCGGCGCCGCTTCCCTACCCTGGCCACCGCCTTCCTGGAGAGCACGGTGCTCCAGCGCCTCTGGCCAGCCCACCCGCTGCTGCGCCGCTACTACGTGCTGGACCGCTCGGACGAGGAGACCCAGGCGGTGGACTGGCTGGTGGGTGCCTGCCTGCTGGTGCGCCAGGCGGCGGTGGAGCAGGTGGGCCCGATGGATGAGCGCTTCTTCATGTACTCGGAGGAGCTCG
The DNA here is from genome assembly GCA_016210245.1 of Chloroflexota bacterium. Classification (GTDB taxonomy): domain Bacteria; phylum Chloroflexota; class UBA6077; order UBA6077; family JACQUR01; genus JACQUR01. The sequence continues at coordinate 637 of JACQUR010000258.1, read as the reverse complement.
ACTGGTGCCGCCGCTTCAAGGCCGCCGGCTGGGAGGTGGTCTACGTGCCCAGGGCGCGCGTGGTCCACGAGTGTGGCAAGAGCAGCGAGCGGGACGTGCTGGCCCGACACATCCACTTCAACGAGAGCAAGTGCCGCTACGTTGGCAAGCACCACGGCCGGCTGGCGGAGGTGGCGCTGCGCCTGTTCCTGTTCGGCACGTTCCTGTTCCAGCTCGGGGAGGAGGGCGCCAAGCTGGCCCTGGGCCACAAGCCCGCCCTGCGGCGGGGGCGGATGCGCACCCTGCTGGGCGTGCTGCGCTACCAGACGCCGCGGCTTCTCACAGGGGCGATCCTTCGGCGGGCTCAGGATGAGCGGCCTCCCGCTCATGGTGAGCTTGTCGAACCATCGGCTCAGGATGATCCTTCGACAAGCTCAGGATGAGCGGGAGGCCGCTCATGGTGAGCTTGTCGAACCACCGGCTCAGGATGAGCGGGGCGAACAGCGAGGTGCGGCGGTTGCGGGTGGTGATGGTCAGCGGCGAGTACCCGCCCCGAGCCGGCGGGGTGGGCGACTATACCGCCCTGCTGGTGGAGCACCTGGCGGAGCTGGGCGTGGAGGTGAGGGTGATCACCACGCCGCCTCTTCCCCCTCTCCCC
>JACQUR010000257.1 GCA_016210245.1 Chloroflexota bacterium | reverse complement strand
GGGGTACTGGGGGGCCTTCGCCAACCCCCGTATGTTTTGGTCGAAGGCCCCCCTGTCCCCATGGCCCTGTTGCCGCGGGCTGCGGCGACGCGGCGGGCGATGAGCGCAGCGGTGGATCCCGCGCCGATGCCGTTGTCGATGTTGACCACCACCAGCCCGGGGGAACAGGTCTGGAGCATCGAGAGCAGAGCGGCAACGCCCCGCCCGCCCAGGCCGTAGCCCACGGAGGTGGGCAACCCGATGACCGGCACGTCCACCAGCCCGGCCACCACCGAGGGCAGCGCCCCGTCCATGCCGGCGGCCACGATCAGCACGTCGGCTTGCGCCTCCAGCAGCCGCCGCAGCGGCTCCACCAGGCGGTGCAGGCCGGCCACGCCGACGTCGTAGGCGGCCTCAACGCGGCAGCCCATCTCTCGAGCGATGACTGCGGCCTCCTCCGCCACCGGCACGTCGGAGGTGCCCGCGGTCAGGACCCCCACGCAGCCCCCGGCGGCCGGGCGGGCCAAGCCGGGTCGCCGCACCACCATCATGCGCGCGGCCGCATAGTGCTCGACCGTGTCCGCCTGGCACTCCAGCCGCAGCCGGTCGGCCAGGTCCGCGGGCACGCGACTGAGGATCGCTCGGCCCGCCTCCGCGAGCAGGCGACGGGTGATCTCCAGGACCACCTCGGGCGGCTTGCCCTCGGCCAGGACCACCTCCGGCACGCCCTTGCGCCCCTCGCGCCCCGGGTCCGGCGTAGCCGGCCTGGCCGCCAGCAGCGCATCCAGCGCCTCGGGGCCATCGCGAGTGAAGTCGTGCATAACAAGGCGATTGTAACAAGTTGGGGGCCGGGGGCCGGATAGATTGAGAAGGCAGTCGGCAGGAGGCAGAGGAGTAACCCGTGGGGGCGAGCCGCTGGCTCGCCCTCGCCAACGAGGCACACCCGTGGGCATCAGGGAAGTGGGAGGGTGTGACCAGTTACTGTGCAGGCGGTCGCCGAGCCGTAGGGGGCGACGGCCCGGTCGCCCCGCCGCCCCGAGGGCGGCGGGGCGTGGTGCCCAGGGGGGCCGGCCAGAAGCTCTCCTCCGGCCCTCTGCTCACCGCGCTCTGCCGCCCTCGGGGCGGCGGGCAGACAGGGCCGTCTGCCCCTACGTCCTCCACGCACAAGAACTGGGCAGCCCCAAGTGGGATGATCGGTATGGTATCATCAAGAGTACCCGGACGGAGGGCGAGCGGCAGCTCTACGCGAGACTGCGCCGGTGAGGGTGCGCGCCCAGCCACGGAGCAGCCGCCGCGAACGCTGGGTGAATCGCACTTGAGGCAGAGTGCAACCATGGCTCGCAAGGCCCCCGCGATCCGCGCTGCATCCGCCAGCAACGTTCCACGCGGGCAGGACGCCCCAACGGCCCTGAAGGGAAAGAAAGCGCCCGCCACGCGCACGAAAGTGACGCTTACTATCCCGACCGAGGTGTTGGAGACGGCCGTCTCCCTGGTGCAGGCCGGCTGCGCCCGCTCGCTGAGCGCCTATGTGTCCGAGGCGCTGGCCGAGAAGGTAGCCAGCGACCAGGGCCGCGACGAGTACCTTGAATGGCTGAAGGCGCTGAACGAGGAATTGGGACAGCCCGGCGAGGCAGCGTACGCCCGGGCGCGCGAGGCCCTCGGGCTCTGACCCTGGATGCCGGCGGCCTCATCGCCATCGAGCAAGGCGACGGAGACATCCGTGCAGTTCTCGAGCTGGCCAAGCTGCACGGGATCCTCGTCTACGTTCCCGCGCCTGTCGTGGTGGAGGTGTGGCGTGGTGGCTCTGGGCGGCAGGCACGCCTGGCTGCCTTCTTCAACACGGGCCTGAAGCGCGGCGATGTGCAGGTCATCTCGCTCGATCTGTCGGTGGCCAGGATGATCGGCGCGCTCCTCGCCCACGCGCAAGCCGACGACGTAGGTGTGGCCGACGCAATGGTCGCGTGGTGCGCCTTGCAGTACGATAGCGTGGTCTACACCAGCGACCCGCGACACCTGGCACGACTCCTCCCGCCAGAGCGCCTTCGCTTGTGCTGAGTAGCTCTACCAGCAACTCCAATTGCTCGCAGCAGTGGAAGTCCCCTCGCGCGTACGAGCCAAAGAGATACACCCCTCTCAGCCGCTGGCCGTAGAGGCGCGAGAGTTGCTCCTTCAACTCCGCCAGCGCCGCACGGACCGGCTCGGGCAGCTCACGCCCACCCCGTCTCATGGTCTGCCTCCTTCCAATCCCTCACCACGTCCCGCACGCTCCCGTCTGGCGCCGTGGAGCGGAGGCCGTAGCCCACGTTCGGGGCCGACACGTCCTCCGGCCGGCCGCCCTGCTGGCGCTGGTAGTCCATCGCCACCTGCAGTCGGCCAGGGTAGCCAGCACGTCGTCCTGCTTGGCCAAGTCCATCGAGGCGATAACCTGCCCCTGCTCTTGCCAGGTGTTCCGATCCCAGGTGGCGCTCATCACGCTCCGGTCCACCACCTGGGAGATGTTGACCGCGAAGAGTGGATCGAACTGGTGAGCGTAGCGGATACGATGGCCTCCATTGTCCAGCTCCCCGACTGACTCTCGATACCGGCCACTGGGGCGATCCCACCCAACGACCACTCTCGCCATAGAACGGGCAGCGCTCCAACCCGCAGGCATTCCAGAGAGCGTCGAACATGGGCCGGAGAATCTCGTCCCCATCGTACTGGGGACTCTCGACGATGCCTTCGGGCAGGAGGAGCGGCGACCGCTCGGGGAGAGTCGTGGGACGTGCGCTCCTTGCGGACCACCAGCGCCCTGGAACGACTCGATCGGCGTCTCCGCCAGATGGTACGCCAGGTGGTGCTCTTCGATGCCGCCCCCGGCCTGGAAGTGCGGGTCTACCTGCTCCTGGTGGAAGCGAGCGAACTGCTGATCCCCAAAGGGGACAACTGGCTGGACCTGCTGGAGGAGCAACTGGCAGCCGCCTGATGCAGCGCTACCCAGATTGGCGCAATCTGGCGCACAGTACCGGCGCAATAGGGTGCGGGTCACGATCTTGCGACGCTTCGCGCGCAAGATCGTGACCCGCACCCGGGAACGGCTCCCCTACACCGCGGGCGTGGCGTACAGGCTCTTGCCGCCACAGACGTAGAGGACCTGGCCGGTGACGAAGGCGGCCTCGTCGCTGGCGAAGAAGAGGGCGGCCCAGGCTACATCGCGGGGGTGGCCGATCTTGAGGCCCGGCTGGGCGTGCATCAGGCGCGCCCGGGTGTCCTCGGGGAGCGACTGGTAGAGGGGGGTGTCGATCACCCCGGGCGCGATGGCGTTGACCGTGATGCCGTATTTGCCCAGCTCGAGCGCCAGGGTGCGGGTGAGGCTGACGATGCCACCCTTGGAGGCGGCGTAGTTGGCCTGCCCCCACCAGCCCAGCCAGGCCCGGGAGGCGATGTTGACGATGCGCCCATACCCCTGGCGGCCCATGCGCTGGGCCGCCGCCTGGGAGCACAGGAACTGGCTCTTCAGGTTCACGGCCAGGACCGTGTCCCAGTCCTGCTCCTCCATCTTGAAGATCGACCGGTCTTTGGCCGTGCCGACGTTGTTGACCAGGATATCGAGGCGCCCGAAGGCCTCGGCAGTGGCCGCGACCAGCGCTTCCACCTGGTCCTTGCGGGTCACGTCGGCCATCCTGCCCTCGGCCCGGCCGCCGGCTGCCCGGACGTCGGCCACCACCCGCTCGACCTTGTCGGCCTCGATATCGTTCACCATCACCGCGGCGCCCTCGGCTGCCAGGCGGTGGGCGATGCCTTCGCCCAGCCCGCTGCCCGAGCCGGTCACCAGCGCCGCGCGTCCTCGTACGTTCATCGCTCTCTCTCCTCAGCCCTGCGTCCTATCCTGGCAGGCCCGCGCCCTCACCCCGACCCTCTCCCAGGGGGAGAGGGGGCAGAACTCCCTCTCCCCCTGGGAGAGGGGGCAGAACTCCCTCTCCCCCTGGGAGAGGGTCGGGGTGAGGGCGAAACCGTCAGCGATCCTGGCGGAGTATCTGTCTAGACCGACAGCGACGAGTAGATGCTTGTCCCGCCGCAGACGAACAGCGTCTGGCCGGTGATGTAGACGGACTCGTCGTCGGCGAAGAACAGCACCGCGTGGGCCACGTCGTCCGGGCTGCCGAAGCGCCCGCCCGGGTGGAGCTTGCGCTGCCGCTCGCGCTCCTGCTCCGGCAGTTGGGCGAGCTGGCCAACGTCGATCGTGCCTGGCACGACACAGTTCACGGTGATGCCATCCCTGGCTGCATCCAGCGCCAGGGTGCGGGTGAGGCTGACCACGCCGGCCTCGGCCGCGGCGAAGGCGGCGTTGCCGGGTGCTCCCAGGTACTGCCGATCGGAGAGGTTGACGATCCGCCCGAACCCGAGCTGGCGCATCGGCCCGAGGGCAGCGCGGCACGCCAGCGCTGTCGCCGTCAGGGCCGCGGCCAGGGAGGCGGTCCACTCGGCTTCCCCCAGCTCGTCCACCTTCCCTGGATGGCCGTCGCGCGGGCAGTTGACCAGGATGCCGAGCGATCCGGCCGCAGCGGCCCGCCGCACGGCCGCGGCCGGCGCCTCGCCGGGCTCTGATCTGGCCACCGTCGCGCCAGCCGACTCCAGAGCGTTCGCGATCGCCAGGGCAACAGGCCCGTCGCCCACGACCGCGGCCACGCATGCCCGTATGCTCATGGGCCACCTCCGCGTTGAGTGCTGAGTGCTGAGTGCTGAGTTCAGGGCACTCAGCGCTTACAGCTCTCTTCACCACTATACCAGCGTTGCGTCGTCTCTGGAGCGCGGGGGCTTGTCCCGCTGGCGGAGCAGCTCAGCCCACTGGAGCTGGTGGCCGAGAGTGTGCGCGTGTATGGCCGACCGCTTGCCCAGCCGACTCGATCAACTGGCCCGTCCTGGGCGCGGCCGGCCCGTCAGGAGCAGATACCCGTACAGCACGACCGCGGTGGCCAGCCCGAGGGCGAGCTTGAACGGCCAGGCGAAGGGGGAGGGAGAGACGAAGCCTTCCAGCAGCCCGGCTGCGGCCAGGAAGGGGAGCACGCCCAGCAGCAGACGGACCGAGCGGGCGCCGGCTTCTGCCAGGCGCTCGCCGCGCGTGCGCAGCCCGGGCCAGACGATCGCCCGGCCCAACATCAGGCCGCAGCCGCCGGCCACGACGATCACGCTCAGCTCGAAGAAGCCATGCGGGCTCACGAAGCCGACCAGCCGGTCGCCCAGCCCGTAGGCTGCCAGGGCGCCGGCGACCGCGCCGATGAAGAGGCCGTTGAAGACGAGGATGGCCGCGGTCCCCACTCCGGCCAGCATGCCCCCGCCAAGCGCCAGGAACGACACCTGGATGTTGTGGGCCATGAGGAACGAGGCCAGGTACGAGCGCTCGGCCGGGTTGGCGTCGAACCAGGTCTGGCCGGCCTTGATCTCGGCGAGCAGGCCCGGCGGCAGCATGAGTGCAGCCGTGCCGGGCGCCACGAGGATGGCGAGGGCCGCGGCGAGCAGCGGGCCGAAGAAGAGCCCGGCCGAGGCGAGGAGGTAGGGCCAGGCGGAGCGGTACTCCTGGGGCAGCTCGTGGCCGAAGAAGCGACGCAGGCGACTGAGCGGGGCCGGCGGGTCGCGGTAGACGATGCCGTGGGCGCGCGTGACGAGCTGGTTGACGAACAGCGTCGCCTGGTCGTCCGGGAAGTCGCGCCGCGCCACGGCAAGGTCGCCGGTGACCTGGCGGTACAGGCGTGCGAGCTCGTCCAGCTCGTCGACCGATAGCGGGGCCCGCGCCGAGCTCGCCCGGTCGAGCAGCGCGCTCAGCCGCTCCCAGCGCAATCGTCGGTGTGCCACGAACCGCTCAATCATAGCCAGTGGTCAGTGGTCAGCCGTCAGTAGGCAGCAGGCAGTAGGCAGCAGGCAGTGGTCACCTTCGGCCACACCAGAGGCTGACCACTGGCCACTGGGCCACTGGCCACTGATGGCTGACGGCTGATGGCTGATGGCTTACGATATGCTGGAAGAGGTGGCGGGAACCGCATGCACGAGGATTATACGCTGCTGACCCCCGAAAACGTGGAGCTGCGCTACGAGGTCGCTGGCCCCGGCTCGCGGCTGGTCGCCGCGATGGTGGACTACACGATCCTCGGCTTCGGCTACCTGGCCATCACCTTTGGCGCCGCCTTCGCCGGGGAGGCGATCAGCGACCTGGCCGGTCGGTTGGAAGACGCCAGCCCACAGCTCGGCTTGTTCTTCTCCTATGGCGTGGTCGCTCTGGGGGTGTTGCTTGCCTTCCTGGGCTGGTGGGGCTACTTCGCGCTGTTCGAGCTGCTCTGGAACGGCCAGAGCCCGGGCAAGCGCCTGCTGCGCCTGCGCGTGGTGCGGACCGACGGCCGGCCGATCGGGATCACCGCCTCGCTCGTCCGCAACGTGCTGCGCGCTATCGACCTCTTTCCGCTCTTGCCGATCGGCATCCTGGTGATGCTGCTCAATCGCTCGAACCGACGCCTGGGCGACCTGGCCGCCGGCTCCCTGGTGGTGCGCGAGCCTCGCCCGCTCCCTCGCGGCGTCCTCACCTCGGCGGCCATCCCCGAGGTGCCGGCCGCGCGCGTCGGCGCGCTGCCGAACGCCGGCCGGCTCAGCATGGCCCACTGCACCCTCGCCCGCGACTACTTCGCCCGCCGCGGCAAACTGCCCCCCGGCCGTGCCGACGCCCTGGCTGCCCACCTCGCCGCCGACCTCGCCCGTGTCCTGGAGGTGCCCCCGTCCGACATCGGCGACCCCGCCACCTTCCTGGCCACCGCCATCCACGCCTTCGAGGCGCAGCACCGGTATTACGACGCGCCGGTATGAGGCCAGCAGAACCGCGCAGCGCAGCGCTCAGGTTGAGACCGCAGAGGCGCGTGAGCTGGTTGACGAAGTAGGAGCCCAAGAACTATTCTGTATCTGGTCAACCGGCGCGAGGGGAATCATGCGCGGCAGTTCTGCGGGGCATCCAGAACGCAGCTCGGATGAGGAAAAGGAGCTGGAGAGGGTCGTTGCCTGGAGCCTGGCCCGGACGCACCTCGACCCGGAAGGCACGCGGCGGTTCGTGCGCGGCCGACTGGTTGAGGCGCTGCAGCCGACACTTCGGGATCTTGCCGAGGAGGTGCGACCGCTGGTGGGCCGTGAGGATGCAGCCGGGGAAGTCCTGCGCATTTTCGCGCACGCTCTCGACCAGGCCGTCTACCGCATCTGGGATGCGATTGCGACAGTCCATCCAGGTCTCGAAGCCCTCTGGCCGCTGGTTTCCAGTCTGGAGCGTATGCCACAGCCAGTCCATCGGAATCTTGCGGGGGCGATGGCACGCTGCCTTGAGGAGAGCAGCGAGCCGCTGCGAGGAGCTTTCCTGGCGCGCGCGCTCAACGCGCTGGCGCGGCTAGCACCGCAACTGGAAGAGCGCGAGTTGGGTGAAGCTGCCGCTGCTCCGTCGGACTACGCGGTGCTGGTTTCTGCGCTTGGCAAGCCCGAGGCCATTGCCGTGGTTCAGCAAGATGATCCGCTGGCCGAGGCACGCGTGCGTGGCCTGGAGATGCGAGAGCGGCTGCTGCGTGCGGAGGGTGGAGCCCTCACGTCGGAGTTGGTGGGCAGACGCCTGGGGATCACCCGTCAGGCTGTGGACAAGCGACGCCGTGCCGGCCGCTTGCTCGCGTTTTCCACGGGGCGGCGCGGCTACGTCTACCCGCTCTGGCAGTTCGGTCCCGAAGGCGTGCTCCCAGGCTTCGGGCTGGTCCTGGCCGACCTGGCCGTCTGCGACCCGTGGATGCAGGCGGCCTTCTTCCTGAGTGGGGACGCTCGTCTGGGTGGGATGACTCCGTTGGAGGCACTGCGGAAAGGCGAGGTCGACGACGTCCGTCGAGCGGCGCGCGGGTATGGAGAGCACAGCGCCGTCTAGACTGGACCAGCCCGGCCAGCATCCGGAGCCACCCGCCGACCTCGCCCAGCGCCAGCTCCCCCTCCGGGTCGTGGCTGCGGGTGAAACCGTCTTCCGGATCCATAGCGCTGTGCGTGACCCGCTCCACTTCTCACGCTCGGGAACGGGCCGCTTCGACGCTCCCCATGGCGAATACGGCGTCGTTTACGTCGGCTCCGACGTGTACTGCGCGTTCATCGAGACATTTGGACGCGCGCTCGGCTACCGGCTCGTCACCCGCGCCGAGTTGGAGGCACGGGCCATGGCAGCCATCACCCTGAGCCGCCCACTCCGTCTGGTTGACCTGTCAGGGGCCGGCCTTGCTGCACTGGGCGCTGATGGTCGACTCTGCACGGGTGACTATGCCATTGCCCAGCGCTGGTCCCTGGCCTTCTGGCTCCATCCTGAGCGACCCGACGGCCTCCTGTGGCGCTCCCGCTTCGACCCGTCGCGGACCTGTGTCGGGCTCTACCACCGCGTGGAGAGCGCGCTGGCCATTGCCTCTCTGGGTAGCCTGGCTCACCAACGACACGCAACCCTGCTGCGAGACCTGCTCGACGCCTACCAGTTCGGCTGGCTTGAAACGTCGTAGCTCGGCCGGAGGGCGGGGTAGAAGGCGTGCGACACCTTCAACCTCCAACCAAACCCCTACAACGTGATCGCCGTCGCGAACCCCAGCATAGCGCCGACGAAGACTTCGAAGGGGGTGTGGCCGAGCAGTTCGCGCAGGCGCTTCTCGCTGAAGCGCTGGTACTCGATCACCTCCTCCAGCATCCGGTTCAGGATGCGGGCCTGCACGCTGACCGCGCGCCGCACCCCGGCGGCGTCGTACATGACGATCGCCGCGAAGACGAAGGCGAGGGCGAACAGCGGCGAGCTCACACCCTGGTCGATGCCCACGCGGGTCGCCAGGGCGGTGACCAGCGCGGCGTGGGAGCTGGGCATGCCGCCCGCGCTGGCCAGGTAGGCCAGGCGGAGGCGCTGCCCCCGCAAGAGCGAGATGACCAGCATGGAGCACTGGGCCAGGAGCCAGGCCACGGCGGAGACCACGAGCAGATGGTTGGCGAGCAGTTGGTCCACGGGCGCCTGCCTACGGTTCCGACTCCGCCTCGTCGGCGAGGTGCTCGTCGGCCAGCAGCCGGGTCACGCGCAGCTCGGCCTGGTCCAGCAGCCAGAAGCAGCGCTCGGCCAGGTGCGTGCCCTGCTCGAAGCGCGCCAGCGCCTCCTCCAGGCTCAGCCCGCCTTGCTCCAGCCCGGCCACCACCTGCTCGAGCTGGCGGTAGATCTCTTCGAAGCTCTCGTCCGCCTCTCGCGGCCGCTCCATGTCAAGCTCCATCTGAAGCGTGAAGCGTGGAGCGTGATGCGTGTCACGCATCACGCTTCACGCTTCACCACTCCTGTGTCTCGGTGACCCGCCCGAGCACCTGGCCGCGGGACACCTGGACCCGCAACGCCTGCCCGGGCGCGACCTGGGCGGGGCTGGTCACCACGTTGCCCGCCTGGTTGTAGCAGATTGCGTAGCCGCGCTCCAACGTACCCACAGGGTCGAGGGTCAGCAGTTGGAGGCGGCGCGCCTCCAGCTTGTAGCGGGCCTCGCGCAGGTGGAGCAGCACCCGCTGCTCCGCCCGGGCCAGACAGGCCCGCACCTCGGCCCGATGGCCCTGCACCAGCACCTCGGGCGAGCGCAGCAGCAGCCGCTGGGAGCTTTGCGCCACCTCCTGGTGCAGGCTGGCCAGGTGCGCCCGGAGGGCATCCGCGGCGTCGTCGGCCAGGCGGCGGACGTCGCGGCCGAGGGCGGCGCGATCGGGCGTGGCCAGCTCCGCAGCCGCCGACGGCGTAGGCGCGCGCAGGTCCGCCACCAGGTCGGCGAGCGTGTAGTCCGTCTCGTGGCCGATGGCCGAGAGCACGGGCACCTGGCACGCGTACACCGCCCGCGCCACCCGCTCGTCGTTGAAGGCCGCCAGGTCGTCTTCCGAGCCACCGCCCCGCGCCAGGATCACCAGGTCGACCCCGCGGCCCTCGCGCTCGAAGCGGCCCAGGCGGCGCAGCGCCGCCACCAGCTCGTCCGGCGCGCGCTCGCCCTGCACGGCGCTCGGCGCGAACACCACCTCGACCAGCGGGTAGCGGCGGCGCAGCACGGTCAGGATGTCGTGGATGACTGCGCCCCCCTCCGAGGCCACCACGCCGATTCGGCGCGGGAAGGCCGGCAGCGGACGCTTGCGCTCGACCGCGAACAGCCCCTCTTGCTCCAGCTTGAGCTTGAGGGCCTCGAGCTGCAGGCGCTGCAGGCCCACGCCCTCCGGGGAAACCAGGTCCACGCGCAGCTCGCACAGGCCGCCCGCAGCGTAGAAGTCCAGGCTGCCATGCACGACCAGCGTGCGGCCTGCCTGGGGCAGCGCGGCCAGGCGGAACGCGGCGCTGCGGAACAGGACGCACTTGACCTGCGCCTCCTCGTCGCGCAGCGAGAAGTAGCAGTGGCCGGCCGGCGAGCGGCGCAGATCGGCCACCTCACCGCGCACCCACAGGTCGCTCAGCGCGGGGGTGAGGCGAAAGAGCTGCTGCAGGTACCAGGCCAGCTCCGAGACGGCCAGGACGCGCAGGCCGGTCAACGGGCGGACTCGGTGCGCAGGCGCACCAGCGCCTGGCCGTATTCGACGGCGTGGCCGTCGCTCGCCAGCACCTCCTCGACCATCCCGCCCACCTCGGCCTCGACCGGGTGGCGCATGCGCAGCGCCTCCACCGTGCCGACGGCCTGCCCCGGGGCTACCGCGTCGCCAGCCCGCACGCTCGAGTGGAACACGCCCACCCGCGGCGAGGCGATCACGTGGGAGAGGTCCACGGGCGGGGCGGCGGTGGGCGGAGCAGCCGGCCCCGCGGACGCGGCAGCCTGGGGCGGCGTGGCCAGGCTGGCAGGGTCGCGGCGAATGCACACCCGCAGCCCGTCGTGTTCCACCTCCAGCTCGAACAGGTCGGACCCGCCCACCAGGTCCAGCAGCGCCCGCAGCTCTGCCTCAGACAGCACCCGCTCGCTCCCCCTTGCTTCGGGTGTGCCCGGGTGGTGGGGGGGGGGGGGGGGGGCGCCCCCCCCCCCCCCCACCCCCGGCCCCCACCCCCCTATACGCGGGTAATGTACGTGCCCGTGCGGGTGTCGACCCGCACCACGTCGCCCTCGTTCACGAAGAGGGGAACCTGGATGCTGAGCCCTGTCTCCAGCGTGGCCGGCTTGGTGCCGCCAGCGGCGGTGTCGCCCTTGAAGCCTGGCTCGGTCCGCTCGATGCGCAGGTCGACGGTGATCGGCATTTCCACGCCGATAGGCTCGCTCTCGTAGAAGAGCACCTCCAGGACGACCCCGTCCTTGAGATAGTGGACCGCGTCGCCCAGTTGCTCGGCGGTCAGGGGCACCTGCTCGTAGTTCTCCTGGTCCATGAACACGTAGGTCTCGTTGTCTTTGTAGAGGTACTGCATGCTCCGGTTCTCGAGCCGGACCCGCTGGAACTTCTCTCCCGCTTGCACCGTGCGCTCGGCAATGGCTCCGGTGCGCAGGTTCTTGAGCTTCATCCGCACCTGGGCGCTGCCGCGCCCGATTTTCAGGTGCTGATACTCCAACAGGCTGAAGATCTGGCCGTCCACCTCGATGACGACCCCTTTGCGCAGCTCTCCAGTCGAAATCAACGTACAACCTCGGCTCTCTCTAGAGTCTTGGGCGAGCGCGGGAGGACCTCCACGCCGTCCGCCCGCAGCAGCACCAGGTCTTCGATGCGCACCCCGCCCCAGCCGGGCAGGTAGATGCCCGGCTCGACGCTGAACACCATGCCGGGCTCGAGCACGGCCTCGCCCCGGGCGGGCGAGAGCCAGGGCGGCTCGTGGACCTCCAGGCCGATGCCGTGGCCGGTGCCGTGGCCGAAGGCCTGGCCGTAGCCGGCCCGCTCGATCACCTGGCGGGCCAGGGCATCGGCCTCGCGCCCGGTCATGCCCGGGCGGATCGCGCGCTCGGCGGCCTCCTGGGCCTCCTGGACGACCCGGTACACCTCCACCAGCTTCTCCGGGGCTTCACCCAGGCAGACGGTGCGGGTCATGTCCGAGGCGTAGCCCCCGACCCGCGCGCCGATGTCGATGGTGATCGGCTCATGCGCCTGGATGCGCCGGTCGGTCGGCACCGCGTGGGGCATGGAGGCGTTCGGCCCGCTGGCCACGATCGAGTCGAAGGATGGCGCCGAGCCGTGGGTCTTCAGGTAGTATTCCACCTCCCAGGCGATCTCTCGTTCGGTGCGGCCCGGCTCCAGCCCCTGCAGCACGTGGGCCAGGCAGTCGTCCAGCACGCTGATGGCCGCGCGGAGCTGCTCCAGCTCCTGCGGGTCCTTGCGAATGCGCAGGCGATCGACCAGGTCGGTCGACTCGACCAGTTCGGCGTCCGGGGCGAGCGCCTCGCGCACCTGCCTGGCGATCAGGTAGGGCAGGTGGATGGCCTCGAAGGCCACCCGCTTCAGCCCGTCCTGGCGGGCCAGCTCGGCCATCCTGGCCGGCGCGCTGACCACGTTGCCGTACACCACCACCTGGTGGTCGGGCGCCTCGTACGCGGCCTGCTCGCTGGTACGCGGGTCGGTGAGCAGGTAGGCGCGCTGGCGGGTGGCGAGCAGGTAGCCGGCCGAGTCGCGGGGTGGCAGGTCGTGCCCGGTGTAGCCGCTCAGGTAGAAGCGCGACTCGGGCTGGGAGACCAGCAGGGCCTCCACTCCGGCCCGCGCCAGCTCGGCGCGCAAGCGTTCCAATCGCTGCTGAAAGGCGGACATGGCCCCCTCCTCAACCGGCCTTGCGCGAGCGTCTCGTGGCCGGGGGACGCTTGGGAGCGCTTGCAGGCGCTGCGGCCCGTGGGCGGCGGGCGACCGCGGGGGGACGCTCTGCCGGCTCGGCGGGCGGCGCGTCGCAAGTCAGGCAGCGGAGCCTGTCCCTGGCCGCCTGGACCTGCAGGCCGCCGCAGCGCGGGCAGGGCTCCGGCACCGGCCGGTTCCACGCTACCCAGTCGCAGGCCGGGTAGGCGGAGCAGCCGTAGAAGGAGCGGCCCTTGCGCGAGCGACGCTCGACCAGCTCGGCGCCGCACCTGGGGCAGCGCACCCCGATGCGGGTCATGAGCGGCTTGGCGTTGCGGCACTCGGGGAAGCCCGTACAGGCCAGGAAGCGGCCGAACCGCCCGAGCTTGATGGCCATGTTCCGCCCGCACTTCTCGCACAGCTCGTCGGTCAGCTCGGCCGGCACCTTCACTTTAGGGATGGTCTCGTTGGCCCGCTCGACCTCCTGCTCGAAGGGCGTGTAGAACTCCTCCAGGACGGGCACCCACGCCCGCTCGCCGCGGGCGATCTCGTCCAGCTTTTCCTCCATCAGGGCGGTGAAGTCGGCGTCCACGATCTCCGCGAAGTGCGACACCAGCAGGTCGTTGACCAGCATGCCCAACTCGGTCGGGCGGAAGCGGCGCTCGAGCTTCTCCACGTAGCCCCGCTCCTGGATGGTCGACAGGGTGGGCGCGTAGGTGCTGGGGCGCCCGATGCCCTTCTCCTCCAGCGCCTTGACTAGCGTGGCCTCGGTGTAGCGCGGCGGCGGCTGGGTGAAGTGCTGCTCGGGCAGGAGCCGCAGCAGGTCCAGCAGTTCACCCGCCTCCACGGGTGGCAGCGGCTCCTTGCCCTCCTCGTCCACCGCGCCATCGTCCTGCCCCTCGCGGTAGACGGTGATGAAGCCGGCGAACTTGATCCGCGAGCCGCTGGCCCGGAACAGGTAGCGCGCCCCGCCCGCCCGCGCCGCGTCCACGTCGACCGTAGTCACGTCGTAGACGGCTGAGGCCATCTGGCTGGCCACGAAGCGCTTCCAGATCAGGTCGTACAGGCGGAACTGCTCCGAGGTCAGGTAGGGCTTCAGGGCCTGGGGCTCGCGGAAGACCGAGGTGGGCCGAATGGCCTCGTGGGCCTCCTGAGCCAGACGGCTGCGGGTCTTGTACACCCGGGGTGCCTCGGTCACCAGCTCCGGCCCGTACTTGCGTGCGATCAGCTCGATCGCCTCGTCCAGCGCGATCGAGGCGATGTTGGTGGAGTCGGTCCGCATGTAGG